>JAFGDN010000081.1 GCA_016932095.1 Sedimentisphaerales bacterium | reverse complement strand
CGGCAAATCGCCGTTACTGGCCGAAACAGAAATAAAGTAGTCCCCCGACAAAAACATTCGAGGGCAGGCGAGCAAAAGACACGGATTAAGCCGGAAGACAGAAGACAGAAGACGGAGGGCAGAAGGCAAAAAAGGACGAATCTTGTGAAGCGTATCTCGGAAATAAAGTAAAAAGCAAAAAGCAAAAGGCAAATAGCAAAAATGCGGATTTTTGTTTATGACCCCCAGCACAGGACTTCCCGGCTTACAGATTGCCGGGACAGGAGGGGCTAAGCGATGAGGAAGAAGAATTGGGGAAAAAAGTTTGACAGGAGGGAAAGGAGGATTTGTAAAGTAATTCAAAAATTAAAGTGTAAAAAGCAAAACTGCGGTATCCTTAAGGGATAGATTTTAATTCCTTCGACTATGCTCAGGACCAGCAGGAAAGGGTTGAGATGACGTTTTTGTGGATTTATAGAGGGTTTGGCGAAACAACAGATTTCGCTGATTAAAAGTGAAAAAGGAGAGTTTAGATTTTCCGAAATACTACGAAGGATAAAATGGTGGGATGAAAAAAAGTAGTGATTCTGGTCTCTGTTAAGATTTACTCAGAGAATGCTGCCGGGAGGCAAAAGAGAAGCAGGAATAACCTCTTTTTTTGCCTTATCCCATTTAGCGATTCTAATGTACCGGTTTGATGGACCATATTTTAAAACATCAAGACGTCCATAATCTTTCAGAAGCGTTATCAGTGGATCAGTGGGTGAAGCCGGAGATAAAAGAACAGATAATACGGGCTTGACGATGATGCTATAGCCAAGAAGTTGTGCCACATCCATTAATGTTAATTGGTCGGCTTTACACTCAACAAGTGCAAGATGTCCCATCTTGTCGTCAAATACTAACCCAGTAACATCGATTTTGACATCCCACGCGTTAAATTGTGGGAAGAGCTTTTGGACTCCTAACTTGGCTATTAGTTTGGACAGTTTAACATTGTGTGAATCTATTACATTAACGTTCATGCGTTTAAACCGTTGACACAGAACGCGCTCAAGCCAAAGACGAACCGGTTCGTAAAGATCATATTCCCTCAATCTTCTTCTCCTGCTTGGAAGAATTCTCTCTGCGGTCCCTTTTTACCTTGTTTGCAACCAATGGCCCTACATATTTGGTAATAGCTGTTAAAGTGCCTACGTAATGCCTTTGGCAAACGTTCGTTTTGTTCATCATCGTGATGTGGTTTTTGCCCCCGAAGCTTTTTTGTCTTTGGATTGCAAGGTTTAGGAGGACTAAAGTTCTGTTTCTTATTATATTCAACCATTTCCTCAAAAATTCTTTGTTTGTATTCAAAATAAAAACCTACTGGCACAAATAAATCAGCATATATCCTTATGCGTGTTTCTTTAGACCATGAGCCACCACCGGTAGGTGCCCGTAGGTTGGGGTGACCCCATAGAACATTACTGACTGGAATTCTAAGACATTCTTGCAAAAGCTTACACAACTGAATCGGTAGCAACCAGTTGCCAAACTGAACCTGGATCACTATTCGTTGGTGGTCACCTTGGTCTCTGTCGGCATAACTGGGTTCGCAAGACGTGTCTGCAATTCCGCGCAAGAATTCTTTTTGGATGTTTGTATCGGAATCATATATAATTTGAGGGACTTCGAACTCCTGATAGTTAGATTTATAGCCTGTTATGAACCGTAGATCTCGCCAACCGATAGTCTCTCTCGGGAACACTGCATGTAAGGAAACCTCATGGGCCTTTCTTTGCACATTTAGATTTACTTCCAGAAGTTCAGAAATGCGAGCGCGTATATTGTCGAGACTAAGCCGGAGCGCCGTTTCTCGATCCATGTCAATTAGGCTTCCAGGAATTGGCGTCATAGCATCCAGCCTGTATGGGAACTGAATTACAAGACGCCTGATGTCACCATCCTGGTGAAAAGAACCACGAGCAACTATCATACCAATTAGATAAGCGACATCAGGATCAATATAATCAAATTGGGCTTTGCTTCCTCCCATTATTACTCCTATTTCTTCTTGTGTGGTTTTTGGAATATGAGCAAATATTCATGAACCTTGTTTATCCTAAATACGGCAGGATATCCTAATGGACGTAAATTATTGTATTCGAGAGAACGATCCCAGATAATGATGTCGTCAAAAAGGTAACCTACGCGCTGCATTTCGGTAGCAAGGTCAACATGGAAAGGGAAAAACTCGCTGCCTTTCCGGAGGTCCATAACATTTACAACACAATATTTACCGGGCTTAAGAACCCGCAAAACCTCTGCAAAAATTTGGCCGAGAGCCGTTATGAAATCATGATAATCTTCTATTTTGCTGAGGTCCGTTTCAGCGTTTCCATAATCTCTTATTTCTTTGTAGTCTGCTGTTCGATCTTGAGAAAGAATGTTCCAATATGGTGGTGAAGTGAAACAGAGGTCAATGCTGTCAGGCTGGATAAACTCAGCCATTCTTCTCGCATCGGCTGGGTAAATTATATATGGTGTCTCTTGAGATTTGTCTCGGGTGCAAGCATAAAGTCGTTGCTTTGCCAATTCTATAAACTCTCGATAGATTTCAAAACCAATTCCGGTCCGGCCCAAAAGAACTGCGCCGACTATGGTTGATCCTGAACCTGTAAATGGGTCAAGAATTTTCTTGTCCTCAAATGTCGTGAAACAACGAATAACACGGCGCACGAGCATTAAAGGGTACATTGCAGGATGCTCTAAGGTTTTTTCATCTGCGCTTTTTCTGATGTCTTTCCAGACACTTATCGAATTTGCAGTCCATTCTTTACCATCTAGGTCATTTGCTCGACGGATATTGCGCCCACGGGAAAATTTCTGCGTGCTTTTCGGATTACTTTTTGGGGCAAAGAGAGGCAATCGATTATGCTCGGATGGTTCTTCAATATTTTTAATGGGAGATACTGTGATGTTCGAGTCAGCAGAATTTGCGGTTGTTTCGACTCCAGCTTTTATTTTGAAATGTTCAGCGTCCACTTTTTCTATCCCGATTTCGTCGCCCGAGTTGAGATGATGCTTGTAGAAAAACTCTCTGATAGCATGTCGCTCAGCAAGTATTCCCTTCTTTTGGTCCACAGTCGTTCGAATTGAACCCACACCATCCAATTCTATGATGATTTCTGAACCAGTTGTTTCTATGTTTTGCGGTATCAACCCATTAAATTGCCGAACTCTTAAGTAATTATTCCTTATATTCGCAGGAGTAAGAACGAATTTCTGTATCATAGTTTCTAATTACTTACACATTCTGATTTTGTGTTAGAAGTATTACTTATTTACCGCATCTCCTACAGAAACAATGCGTACCGTACATCTGAATCTTATTCTATTACAGCAAAAAAGCAACCATTTTTTTGAGCGGATAACGACCTGCACGAAGAACGTATTGTGCCAAAGTCGCTCAGGATTAAGCCGGAGTGCGAGACGTGCGAGACAATTCAGGGGATACATAACCAGATATGGGCGTCGCTGCGCGAGAGATTAGAATAGTAGAACAGGTGAACAGTTGAGAAAGAATTTGAGATTTAAGATTTGAGAGGCCGCCGAAGGCGAGAAACAGGTTAAACCCCCTAACCGCAAGAGGTTAGGGGGCTAAACATTATAAGGATATAAGATTTAATTTGTCATTGGGAATTCATCAATGTAATCGTTGCGGTCAAAATTAAGATGTGCAAATTGGCCGTGATACTACAGCGTTCAGCGGACAGCGTATAGCGGACAGTCAATTTTCCTCCGGAAAATTGAGGCGTGCAAATTCTCCGTGATATTTTTTGGCGGCGGCGTCATAGGCGCGAGCGGCCTCGATTTCGGAGTCGAATCGGCCAAGCCAAATTCTTTTTCCCTGGTAATAGATAAAGGCGACCCATTTTCGGCGGGCTTTATCGAAATAGACGCCGACGAACCTTGACGAGGTTTTAGATTTGGTTTTCTGCTTGTTATACATATTCTGTGAACGAGTGGCGAGACGGAGATTATCCCGGCGATTATCGAGCGAGTTGCAGTTGTGGTGGTCAACGAGAAGGCCTTTGGGGGCGTCCATAATCTCCCTGTGTAATCGCATAAACTTAGTTTTACCCGGGCCGACTTTAATGAACCGGGTGGCGTAGAATTTACTGCCGTTGCCGCTGATAAACCATTTATGATGACAAAGGCGATAATAATCCTGTGCGTCCAAAATGGTCCATTCGCCCTCGCCGAGATAAATCCTTCGATAAGGCCAGCCATACTTGTGCTTGCGCCAGACCAGAACGGGCCAGGTGCAAATACGGTCAAGCACTTCCGGAATCGGTATTGTCAATTGCGCTGACATTTTCAAACCTCCATTTTTCCAACAAGCATCCTGGGCAGACACACCGGTCTAACCCTATAATCCGGAAAAGCCAACAAGGTCTCTCCATCCTATAGGCGCGAACTTGCGCGATTTTGTCGAAAAATCCGATTTTCGGAAGTGCGGAAATTGACGTAAGTGCTTATGGGGAAAGGAGTAAAAATTTTTTTCAAAATTTCAATTTTTGGTTTTGGATACTTGCGCGAAAATGGTGAACAATTGTTTTATACATTTGTTTTAAACAACTGTTTTAGTCCAGAATATAAGTCATTGTCCGGCATAGAGTTACGGCAAAAAAGCGGCCTGGAAACGATAAAAACAGTGTTCAGAGGGCTGAGGACGGAGGACGGAAGACACCCCTGCCAACAACATACAGGGGCAGGGCAGACGGAAGGCGGAAGACAGGAGGCAGAACCTCTCAAGGCGCAGCATTACCAGCTTACCGTCCGAGAGGGAAAAAGATCTGTAAGCGAATTTACCAGCAGAACTCCGGCTGGTCATAGTTGCAATGTAACCACTCCAGGACAAACAACGCGAAATCCGCGAAATCAACCTTGCAGTCACTATCGAGGTCGCTGGCCATCGGCCCCAAACAATAACCTACCTCATTTGGATTTTTAATCGTAAGGAAGTCGGCGCCTGTGCCGGGACCGACGCTTTTGCCGGTTACATATACGTTGCCTGAGGCGTCTAATACTATGTCAACAGCCACGTCGTTATTATGGCCTCTGCCGTTATAGCGTGCAGACCATTGTTCGACGCCGCTTGAATTGTATTTAACCGTCGCGTAATCATCCGAGATAATGTCATTGGCGTAGCTTCCGCCGGTAACATAAACGTTGCCTGAGCCATCAACGGCCAGTGACCACGCATCATCGTTTGAATTTCCTGGTCCGTTATATCGCGCCTCCCACAGTTGAGTGCCGCCGGAGTCGTATTTTATTGTTTCGTAGTCAGTGGAGGTGCTTTCGTCCCAGCAATAACCGGTAACATAAACGTTGCCTGAGGTATCTAGTGCGATGGCCCTGGCTTCGTCGTAGCCGTCGGATGGTCCGTTGTATCGTGCCGCCGGGGTCCACAGTTGCGTTCCGCTGGAATTATATTTAATGGTGGCGTAGTCATACGACGTTGCGCCGAAACTACAGCCCGTCACATAAACGCTTCCCGAGGAATCCACTACGAGGTCGTAAGCTGAATCGTCGCTGTCACCGGGCCCATTATAGCGTTGCACCCAGTGCTGGCTGCCGTCAGAGGTCCAATACCTGACCGTGGCGTAGTCATTGACGTAGTTGCCGTCATTGCTCATACCTGTTACATAAACGTTGCCCGAGCCATCTATTCCGATGGCTGTTGCCATATCCCAGAGGTGCGCTGTTCCGTCGTAACGCGAAGCCCATAACTGGGTTCCGCTGGAGTTATATTTGACAGTGGCGTAGTCCTGTCCATTTACGTATGAGAAACTGCCGCCTGTTACATACACATTGCCTGAGTTATCTACTGTAATGTCGCTGGCCTGGTCAAAGTCGTTGTCTGTATAATTGTAGCGAGACGCCCATAGCTGGATTCCACAGGGGTCATATTTGACTGTGGCGTAATCCATCCCATTTGAATCTGAAAGACTGCCGCCCGTTACGTAAACGTTCCCTGAGCCGTCTATTGCCATTGCCTTTGCGAAGTCGGACCTGTTATCCGGCCCGTTGTAACGCATTTCCCATAGCAGGTTGCCGTTGGGGTCATATTTGACCGTTGTATAGTCGTAGCTTGAATCATTGCTGAAGGTCGAGCCGGCTACGAAAACGTTGTTTGAACCGTCCAGGGCTATGGCAACGACGTCGTCATCCGCGCTGCCTGGTCCGTTATAGCGCGCGACCCAGGCGTTGCCGTAAACGGAAGTTGTAATTGTGAGCATTAGAAGAACATGATATGCACAACTTTTCATCTATATCTCCTCCACGAGATTATACGAAAAATCCAGTGTGTAAATAATATTATATACGCACTTCCATTATTGTCAATGATAAATGCGGTCAGCAGTGAGTATTTAAGGCAATTTTTTGAGTCCTTCGCATTTGACTTTCCATCGGGCGTTATCAGGAAAACCAGGTGCGGGTTTGTCGGGGGCGCCATCCCAGCCGGCGGCCATCATAGCGACAGCCGTCAGTAATCCCCCGTTACCCGGCAGGTAAACGGGTAATTCGAGGTCTTGGTAGTTATGGCCGTTAGGCAGGTAAGTGTTCTTTTTTACGTTCATTAGCAGGGCATCAATGGCAATCTCCGGCTGGCCCAGTCGTGCCGCGGTCATAGCGATAAGGGGGTAATCCCAGCCCCAGGTTGATTCGAATTCCCAGTTTTTCATTACGTATTTGAGCGTCTTTTTCATTGTTTCCTTATCGACCAGAGGGCTGTCCGGCAGCATTCCGAACGCTGCCAGCATAGCGGGGTGGCCGCCATCGGCGACTGCCGGTGTTTGCTGCTCTATATAGATACCGTTACTTTCCGGCAGGGGCGCCAAATGCGTAATAATTTTCTCCCATTTTTCCTGCGGCTCCAGGCCGAGTCGCATACGCCACTGGTTGGCTTTATTCAGCCCCCACGCCCAATACGCAAGCTCAAAAGCAGGATTTTTCGTCTGCTCAAAATCCTCAGGTTGAAATTCCCTCGCGGAGATTAGCGGCGGCCCCAGTTCGAAGCATTTGCTTGTCTGGTTCCAGCGGGCGTATGACGCCATAAATTCGGCGGTCTGCTCAACGATTTCCCTGTATTGTTCGAGGGTCTCTCTGGTCGGCTTTTGCCGATACATCAATTCTGCGTAATAAATGGGGTGGGGCTGCTGCCAGATAAGCAGGGGGCCTATGTTTGAAGGCGCATCCCGGCCATCGGGGGCGACCATTTTAGGCCAGCGAGCCCCATCATAACCCTGTCTTCCGGCGATTTCCTTTGCTGCGGGCAGAATCTGTCTATACCAGGTCAGTTGAGTTTCGAGTATTTCAGGCCGGCCCCATAGAGCGAAATGAACGCTGTGCCACCAGTGCATTTCGAGGTGAAATTTGCCGAACCAGCTATTGACAGTCAGACCCGTTTCCTGCGGGGGATACTTCTGGGCGCACTGTATCGCGGTCAGATACCGCGACAAGACAATCCGTCTTTCCAGCTCTTTCCACCGCGGGTCTTTGCTTTGCGAAAGGTCGATTGCGCCGCCGGTGGTCCAGAATTTCTTCCAATGATGCCTGCACCGGCGTCTGAGCTTTTCAAATTCATAGCTGGACAAGTCAACGATTCCTTTTGACAGCAAGACGCATAACTGAAAAGAATCGCCTTTTCCGAGGGGCCTTATGTTAAAGATGTGTTTTGATGCCTGAGTTAATTCGGTTTTCCGTGAATATTTCAGGATACAATGATATTCGAGGTCGTTCATCCGCCTGAGTAAAAGACCTTCTTTTTCCTTGTTCGTTATGAACTCGGTCGTATGCCCGTCGGTGTTTTCCCAGTTTGCCGGGTTTGGTCCCCAGCCGGCGGAGGCACAGGGGAATTTCAGGGATATACCAAGCCGGCCTGTTTTTAAAAGTTTTGATTTAACCTTAACGACGAGCATATCCACATCAGGATTGCAAAACGTCTCAACCTCAACCTTATCATTTTCCAGTTGAAACGAGCTTTTCAAAATGCCTTCCCAGAGATTGAGCTGCTGTCTGGGCTTCGTTATTTCTTCAACCGACGCCTGGTTCCCGTCTTTTTTGAGCAGGACAAAGCCGATTTGGGCGAGATTGGTCTGATGGGGATTTGCGCGAAGGTATAAGGCGGGGGACGACTCGCGGTCAATGTTGTATGGCACTTTACGCCCGTCCGTATCGACCTGTCGAAAAGTGTCCTCAAGTTTGTAATTCCCGGTATTAGGGAACGTATGCCAGCCCCATTCGGCCATAGTCGATAGCGGGATGCCTTTTTCATAGTGAGTCGCAAACGTCTGTAAGCCCGTTAAATCCGCCGTAAAGGTGAATCTGCCGTTGCCGACCGAAAGGGGGGTAAGGGCGTTAAAGTCAGTGAGAATAACGTTATGGCGTTTAACTAAGGCGTGACGGTCGATTTTATTGAACAAGAGGTTCAATAACTGGGCCTGGGCCGGCGTGCTTAAGAGCAACGATGCGATTGCTGCGAATACCGCGATTTTATTCATTTTAAGCATATTCAAAGAGGCGATAATACTGTTACAGGGCCGGGTTTTCAAATCAATTGTCAACGGTTCGGGTGCGTTGGGAAAAAACGCCTTAAAATTATTGACATCTTTGCTGCCATCCGGTATCATACCCCCACAGTAGTTTGGAAAAAAAACGACCTGCGTTGAGCAGAGTCGAACTACTGGCGATGCCAAAGTCGAAAATCATAGTTTGTATTCCCGCCCGTTACGGTTCTACACGGTTTCGAGGGAAAGTTCTCGCCAAAGATACCGGCAAATTCCTCATCCAGCACGTTTACGAGCAGGCCTGTTTAGCTAAACTGCCGGACAGGGTCATAATTGCCGCAGACGACAAGCGAATCGCCGACGCGGCCAAATCATTCGGCGCCGATTGCATTATGACCAGCCCGGATTGCGCCAGCGGCACAGACAGAATAGCAGAAGCCATTAAAAAATTGGAGGACAGAGGACTGAGGACGGAGGACGGAAAACAGAAGACAGAAGACGGAAGACAGAGGACGGAGAAAAAAAGATATTACCCTCTGAATGCCGACGATATCATAATAAATCTGCAAGCAGACGAGCCGGAAATCGACCCCGCGAATATCGACGCTGTCGCAAAACTCCTTTTGGAAGATCAAAAATCACGCCCCCACGCTTTGCTTCGCAAAGCGAAGCAGTGGGGTGCAAAAATCAAAAATCAAAATTACGGAATGGCGACGCTTGTTGCCGAGTTTGATAATGAGTCGCAAATCGCCGACCCGAACATCGTAAAGGTAATAGCGTGCAGCGTTCAGCGGACAGCGGACAGTAAGAAACTCAAAACTCAAAACTCAACACTCAAAACTGATTGCGGCATTGCCATTTATTTTTCCCGTTCCGTGATTCCTTACAATAGAGAGCAGGGGGGTATCGGCGAAAAATCACATTACCTGCGGCATCTGGGCATATATTCTTATCGAAAGGATTTCCTGCTAAAGATTACAAAGCTGCCACAGACCCCATTGGAAAAAATCGAGAAATTAGAGCAATTGCGTGCCATTGAAAATGGTTTCGGCATACTCATCGCCAAAGTCAAACACACCTGCAACGGCATCGATACCCCGGAACAGTACGCGGAATTCGTGAAACGTTATAGCCACCGAGAATAAAAATGTATTTAGCCACAGAGCACACAGAGGACACAGAGATAAAAATAAAGTAATGACAAATGAATCAATAAAAATAGTTTTGGAAATAATAAATACCGTTGCGATTATTGCTGCTTCGGGAGTTGCGATATATGGAATCAATGCATGGAAAAAAGAATTCAGTGGTAAACGTAGAATAGAACTTGCAGAAGATGTTTTAGCTTTGTTTTATGAAGCAAGGGATGCTATTAATTCAATTAGGAGCCCATTGGTTTTTCAAGGCGAAGGTTCAACGAGGAAATCGCAAGATGATGAGGCTGCTCATGAAAAGCAAGCTCGAGATAAAGCCTATGTTTTTTATGAACGTTTTGATAAGAGAAAAGAAGTCTTTAGTAAGTTGCATTCTAAACGCTATCAATTTATGGCAAGATTTGGTGCAGAAAAAACCAAACCATTTGATGACTTGTGGCAGATTTTCATCGATATAAAATGTGAAGCTGATCAATTGGCAGAAATATGGAGCGAATTACCATATTGTGATGAAGAGGATAAGAAAACACTTAAAGAACAGAAGAAAGAACAGACAAATATTCTTTGGTATTGTGGAAGGAGTGATCCTATTGTGCCGCGTTTAGAGAAAATAATTTTGGATATAGAAGCAATATGCAAGCCAATTATTATGGGTAAAAAATAAATTAAGATTTTTCTTTGTGACCTCTGTGCTCACTGTGGCTAAAAAAATTGAGGCCTCTGTGGCTGAAAAAGTAAAGAAGGAATAATAAATATGGCTAAAGACAGTGAACTACTGACATCGGTAAGCAAGACATCGACGGACAGCGAATTTTTCTCGCCTATGCCGGCGGGATATAAGCCGGGGAGGACGAAGTATCTGTTCGTAATGGGAACCGTGATGAGCGGCTTAGGCAAGGGCATATTTTCATCCTGCCTGGCAAAACTTATGCAGGATAAGGGTCTTAAAGTCGCACCCATAAAACTCGAAGGGTATCTCAATATCGATTCCGGCACGCTAAATCCCTTCCGCCACGGCGAGGTTTTCATCTTAGACGACGGTATGGAATGCGATATGGATTTGGGCACATACGAACGTATGTTAGACCAGAATTTAAGCAGGGCAAACTTCTGCACCTCGGGCCAGATTTTTAACGACGTTCTCAACAAGGAACGCCACGGCGACTACTTAGGCAGGGACGTCCAGATGATTCCGCACGTTACAGGGGAAGTAAAACTACGCCTTCGCAACCTTGCGATGAAGACAAATGCCGACGTGGTTTTCGTCGAAATTGGCGGCACCGTCGGCGACCTCGAAAACGCCTATTTCATCGAGGCAATGCGAGAACTGGCCTACGAAGAAGGCCAAAACAGCTCCTGCTTTGTTGCGCTGACTTATATCCTCGAACCGCAGACATTAGGCGAGCAGAAATCGAAGGCCGCACAATTGGGCATAAAACAGCTTATGCAGTTCGGGGTGCAGCCCGACATTATCGCCTGCCGGTGCGCCAGCCCCGTTACCGATACCGTCCGGCAGAAAATCAGCGTTTACAGTAACGTCCCGTTCGAGCGGGTGATTTCGCTGCCGGATTCGGCCAGTATTTATACGATTCCGGCGATGCTGCGCGACCGCGGCCTTGATTTCGAGGTCGCACGTCTTTTGAAAATCGAGGAACGCCTTAACCTTCGCCATGAACGCAAGGCCTGGGCACAATGGTGCGATTTCACCGATAAAATCGAGGCCGCCCAGAAGCCCGTAACAATCGCCATTACCGGCAAATACACGTCCGTCCGCGACAGTTACGCCTCAATCCTCAACGCCCTCGAGCACGCGGGCATAGCGCTGGGCGCAAAAGTAAACGTCAAATGGGTTGAAACGACGAGCATAACCGACGCCAACGTATCAGAGCCCTTAGGCGACGTTGACGGCGTTATTGTTCCCGGCGGCTTCGGCACCCGCGGCACCGAGGGCAAAATCTGCTGCATAAAATTTGCCCGCGAAGACCATATTCCCTACCTCGGTATATGCTTCGGCTTCCAGATGGCAGTAATCGAATTTGCCCGCAGCGTCTGCGGATTGAAAGGCGCCAACAGCACCGAAGTAGAGCCGAACTGCCCCGAACCCGTTATCGATTATCTGCCCGAACAATTAAAAATCGAAGGTCTCGGCGGCAATATGCGCTTAGGGGGACACGATATCGAACTGAAGCCCGATACCCTCGCCTGGCGGCTTTTCTTAGAGGCCCGAACCGCACGAATGCGTTTCCGCCATCGTTACGAAGTCGCCCCCCGCTATATAGAATTGCTTGAGAAAGCAGGGCTGGTTTTTTCGGGCAAAGCGCCGAACCAACCGATTATGCAAATACTCGAATTGCCTTCGCACCCATACTTCATCGGCACACAGGCCCATCCCTGTTTGACTTCCCGACCCTTACGGCCTCAGCCGATGTTCGTCGGCCTTGTTGCGGCTGCCTTGAAAAAACGTTACCTCCAGAACGACTTCCCCGACCCCGTTTCCGCCGTCCAAAAGCTTTGTTCATAGTAGTTCATTTAAGCAGGGGCAACTATGGTCAAGTAAGGTTTTTCGCTGTGAACCACATTGGGTTCACAGCCATAAACCCAACGCGGTTTATAGCTTAAAAATGAGGGTGAGCTAACTCGGCCAGTCAGAAAAGCAATGAAAACTGATGAAAACAACGCTTTTTTGCGTAAAAATATTAAATTTCATTGAAAAACTGATGCAAACCAGCGTTTTTTTGAACAAAATTGATTGTATGCAGGACTATGCAATAGAATGCAAGGATGCAAGGATGCAAGGATGCACAACTTTGCGTTACATTTGAATGGCCGACTTCTGATTATTGTGCCTCATTTGGCTCCTCCTGGTACGGCTGGTCAGGCGTTGCTTCAGTTTCCGACCCGGCCTCTCCCTTGAGTTTTGCAATTTCTGCCTGCAGCCGTTCGATTTCATCCCTTTGTGCCACGTTTTGGTCCATCGCCGCCTTCAAAATGCCCTCGACGTTTTCCTTTATTTCAACCTCCGCCCTGTGTTTGTAGGTCTGTTTTTCCTCCTCGCATTTGGCAAGGGCCTGGCTTAACCGGTTAATCTGCCCAATAAGTTTCTCATTTTCTCCCATTAGCCGAATGTTTTCCGCTCCTATCAGCCGATACGTCTTCTCATCCTGCAACACCTGCTCTTCCTGGCAACCTGTAACCGATAAACTAATCAATGTTACCATCACAACCGCCAAACCCATACTTGCCTTTGTCATATCTCTAATCCTTTTTTCCTTTTGCCTTTTTACTTTTTCCTTATTTACCTATTCAAACAAGACCGCGACTTTCTTTTTCTCGGCGGCTGTCATCGAATCCTTGTCCGTCCAGACCGCCAAATCCAAGCTTCGCCTGCAGTCGCAGGTTTCATCGGCAATTTTTTCTTTTTCTTTCAGCACCGCCTCGAGCAGTTTGAGGCAATTGTCCGCCGCCAGCTTCATATTTCCGATTATCTCGCGTAAAAGCTGCTGTTTATCGACGAGTTTTCGTTTCGGGCGCCAGCAGTCATAATCGCTTACCAGGGCAATCAGAGCATAGCACATCTGCGCCTCTCTTGCAAGTTTCGCCTCCGGCATTGCCGTCATACCTATCAAATCACCGCCCCATTTTCGGTGCATAAGCGATTCAGCCCTTGTTGAGAACGTGGGCCCTTCCATACAAACATACGCGCCTTTTGTGTGGGTTTTGAAAAGCAGGTTCGTCGCCGCAGCCGTGATGCGTTTGCTTAACCGTTCACAGACCGGCTCACTCATCTCGCAGTGCACTGCGCCGTAACCCGCGAAAAAGCTGCTTTGACGCCTGTATGTCTTGTCTATGAACTGGTCAACTATTACAAGCTCACCGGGGCGAATCGATTGCCGCAGGGAGCCAACCGCCCCCGTAGCTATGAGCGTTCGACAGCCGATTTTTTTTAACGCGAATATATTCGCTGCGAACGGCACTTCACTGGGACTGAGCTTATGCCCTTTTCCGTGGCGGTTGATAAAAGCCACCCGCCTTTTGCCTATATTGCCAATCATAAGCCGGTCGCTGGGCTTACCGAATGGCGTAGTTACCCCGATAAATTCAGGATTTTTTATATTTTCCGCCAGGGCGTCGCCCAGTCCCGTTCCGCCTAAAATTGCCACTAATTCTTCTGCCATTACTGAGGTCTCCATACGCCTTTTTTGCCGACAATATATTTAATATCCCCCTCGCTTACAACAACGTATTTTTCATGAATTTGCTTTCAAAACTGGTATAATATATCCGCACCCTGAAGTTATGGGCCGTAAAAAATGGTTTTGAGAGAACAAATAAGGCAAAAGGCCCTTGAGCTTGGTTTTGACCTTGAAGGCATCACCGACGCCTCGCCCCTGCATTTTGATTATCTCAATAACCTGCTCGACTGGCTTGACGCCGGCTACGCGGGCAAAATGACGTGGATGCACAAAAATCTCGAAAAGAGAATCAATCCCGCCAAACTGCTGCCCGGGGCAAAATCCGTAATCGTTGTCGGCCTTAACTACAAATCGCCCTCGTCACTGCGAGCGCAGCGAAGCGAAGCGAAGCAATCTCAACCCTTCGGTAAAATCGCCGAGTACGCACATTATGAGGACTATCACCTTTTCATTAAAAAGCAGTTGCGGTTTCTTGTCGAATTCATCATAGGAAAGGTCGGCCAGGGTTTCAAATTCCAGATTTGCGTTGATTCAGCGCCTTTACTCGAACGGGCGTTGGCCGTGAAGGCGGGTCTGGGCTTTATCGGAAAAAACCATATGCTCGTCAATCCCGTATTTGGTCCTCAAATTTTTCTGGGTGAAATCCTCACAAATCTCGAACTTGAATCCACAACGGGCAATCCGCAATCCGAAATATCAGGTTGCCTTTCCTGCAATAAATGTATATCCGCCTGTCCGACGGGGGCGCTGCGGCCCGACGGCTGTTTCGATGCGACTAAATGTATCAGCTACCTGACAATCGAAGCCGGGGATGAGATTCCCTCTGAAATCGCATCTAAAATCGGCAATCACCTGTTCGGCTGCTGCGAATGCGTCATTGCCTGCCCATACTATCAAAAAGCGCCGTTCTGCTCAAATCGCCGGTTCGCTTTTTACCCCGACAGGGCTGAATTGGAGCTCAACGAGGTTTTGAAGCTAACCGAGGCCCAGTTCCAGGTACGTTTTGCCGATTCCCCGCTAAGCCGCACAGGGCTTGCCCGATTAAAACGCACAGCCGAGATATGCTTAAATAACCACCTGAATAATGAGAGTAAAAGTTCAAGCCCGCCTGTGGGCGAGGTCTCGCCTTCGGCGGACGCATGCGCAGATTGAGCGTTTTTATGAGGGGTTATGCTTAAGGACAATGCCGTAGAAACGCCAGACGCCGGCGAAGGCCTTGCGGGTCATTTTGATTCGGCCTAAGATTGGGTCGCCTATTGTAACGGTGTCGTCTTCGACATCGAGAACCGCGACGCAATGGTCGAGCATAAAGGCGTCTTTTACAACGGCCAGGGTAACGGGGGCATTACGGAGCTGGTCGATGGAATCGAACCGCTGAAGCCGACAGTCGAGGCCAACGTCTGAATAGCGGTTTTGAAGGGCTTTATAAAGACACCAGGGCATAGTTCCCGAGATGGGGCTTGCGTGCGAGAGGACGGCGATTTCGCCTTCCTGAGCCGAGAGGCCGAGCTGCCGCAGGGCGGTAACGGCTGCGGCGGGGCCGCAGGTGAAGTCGGTGCTTTGAGAACAGATGTTGTCTGAGTCGATTTTGGTTTGCAGGCCGGTAAGCTCATTTTGAATGAGGGCAGGGACCAGAAACGGCAGGATTGAGGCCCATATTATAGCGGCGGCGGTGAGCGTGAGGACGACGGCTTTTTCAATCCGGTTTCTTAGCCGGCCAAATAGAGTCATTGCACCCATCGCCGACGAAAAACCGATTATAACGAAGCGTATTCGGCCGCCGGAGAACCATACTATGGGTGGTATGAAGGTTTTTAACGAAATATAGGTTGTTATTAACAGAAGGGCGACCAGGGCCAGCGGGATAAAATAACCCCAGCACCAGCGAGGATATTTGAGGCGAGAAAACGACCGGCCAAACAAAGCGCCGGATAAAATTACAAAAACAACAAGAACTGTTTCAAGCCAACCGCCCATTTCCTTCCCCTTGACCAGGCATTCGCCATCAAACCCTACACCTTCTCTCAATCATCAACGCCGGGGACATCCTCCGTGAGGTCTTAGAATCAGTTTATCAAATTCGAGGGTCGAAATCAAGGAAAAATGATGGTTGATGATTGATGACTGATTATTTATGATGAAAAATCAGCGGGGCGAGCGTCTCCCTACGAAGACGTAAATATGGGAATGTTCTATGCGCCAGGTTTATAGAGCGATAATAGCGTTGGTTTTGACGGCCGGATGCGTGTCGGCCGGGGGGAATTGCCCGCGGTTTCAGGCGGGCAATAAGACGGGTAAAATCGAATTAAAACGGATAAACGAGGCGTCCGGGATGGCCGCAAGCCGGAAAAATTCCGATGTTTTGTGGGTTCATAATGACGACGGCCCGCCGTGTGTGTACGCGTTGACGCCGCAGGGCAAACATTTAGGTATATATAACCTGGCCGGCGTTTTTATGTATGACTGGGAGGATATCGCAATCGGGCCGGGGCCGGACCCGAACACGGACTATCTTTATATCGGCGCTATCGGCGATAATAATTCGAGCAGGAAAAGCGTAACGGTTTTCCGCGTGGCAGAGCCGAACGTCGATAGCAACCAGCCGGCTGTTATAACCGCCGTTAAAGGCGTAGAACGGCTTGATTTGGTTTATCCCGACGGGCCGAGAAACGCCGAGGTGTTAATGATAGACCCGTTGACAAAAGACATATACATCATATCGAAAGAGGAGACGGGCAGGATTTACAGGGCGGCTTACCCTCAGGCGACGACCGGCAAAACGAAAATGGAATATGTTGCGAAGCTGCCGTGGGGGACGGCGACGGGCGGGGACGTATCGGCGGATGGTAAAATGATAATCGTGAGGAATTATTTTGGCGCATCGGCCTGGGTTCGTAAAAAAGACGAGCCGTTATGGAAGTCGTTCGAGGGCGATGAGTGCAAAATCCCTCTTATTTTGGAATCGCAGGGTGAGGCGATATGCTTTGACGCCAACGGGACGGGATATTATACAACAAGCGAGAAAAGGCATCAGCCGATATATTATTTTCCAATGGACCAGCAGAAGAAAATTTGAACTACACGCGGCGGAGGGAAATGTATCTAATGCGATAAAATCTCCTCAGTCTTTTGCTTCGAAGAAAGAGGCATTAATGCAATACGACCGTCGCCGAAACCTACAGCAAGTATTTGTTTATTGGGTATGAATTTAATTACGTTTATAGGATATACCAAAAAGTCGCTTTTGATTTCACCAATATCAAACTTTTCTTCGGATAGTTGTTTACCTGAAGAAGCATCTATAGCAAGGACGGATTTGTCCCTCGCCAGCCAAATTATTCTGCCATCAGGTGAAGATTCAATCGCAGAATAATTTCCTTGCGGTATTTTAAACTTTTTTTGAAGATTCCATTTCTTGTCGTTAGGCAACCAAATCCATTGCCACATTTCTCCTTTCGGGAGACATAGGGCCAGACAATCCCCAGATAAAAAAGTAAGTTTACCATAATACACATCCGTACAACTCTCGAATTTATAAGACATATTCCGAAGACCCTGCTGGTCGAATACCGTTAACTTGCATGGTTCCGCATTATGCAAATTAACCATATTTGCAGAGGTTATCGCAAATAAATCTTTTCTTGGAGAAATTGCAATCGAGTACATAAAACCACCGAATATCCGATGGGTTGTTGTTAATGTATGCGATTCTAAATCGAAAAATGAAATCTCATTCATCACGCTGATATAAGCAATATTTCGGTCGTTATTATACAAACAAAAAGATTGTATTGCCCCCAAAAATGGTATATCTTTCATTTTTTCATAATTACCGTTTAATGGATCAATTTTAAGAATGACTCCCCTCGGGTCAGGAGATGCTGCCGCCAAAACAGAATTTCCTTCCTGGTTAATTGCAAGAGCTGAAAAACCATATTCGAAATCCAAGGGACCGATTACTATTTTCAGTTTACGATGTATATCGGTAATAACCACGCGTTGATCATCACCAATCGACGCAATATAATCCCCATTGGGAGAAACAGCAATATCTCGAACGGGTCCATTGTGTGAATCAAGAAATGTCGACTTCTGTCCTGAATCTTGATATAAATCCCTGACAGAGGCGCTTTTAAAAATACCTTCTTCCCCGCACAAATTTCCTAGACCATCCTCCCAGCTCTTAAAACGGTATTGACGAAAATCAACAAGAACATTTTCTTTCAAGTCATCTTTGTGTATTATCGCGATTTTAGCGGCATCATCTCCAACCACAGCCCCCGGGCCATTCGCCCCGCCGTAATACTGGTCGTACATTATTTCTATAAGCCCAGATTTATTGTCAGGCGACTTTGGTTCGACCAGATGGGTTTCTATTTCCCTGCCGACTATTGGTAATGCATTTTTTGTCTTTGGTCCTTTCCATTCTATTTTGGACAAATCTATTTTTATAGGCCATCGGTCATCTAAACAAAATTTTTCAAATTTATATGTGATTTCCGGGGCAGGCAAGGTAAATCCCGAAATTTCCTGAATCATAAAAACAAAAAGACAACGCTTTTGTTGAATCGCGATAATGCTTCCGGCTTCAATCAAATCGGACGATTCCCGACCAAAACCAGCAATCCACTCATGATTGCAAACTTTGGCATTGGGCTTCGAAGATGCTATCACTATTTCTTTTTTTGTTTTGAAATCCAATATTCGCGAACTATCACATTTCTTACACACTGACCAATATGTTCCGTCTCCTGCGTTAATTGCATCCCAAGTTCTAATATCGTCACTTGACTCCATTTTTAGCGGCTCCCAAGCCCCATCCTCCCACGATTGCTCCCCGCAAGGTAACAGTGCGGATATCCCTGTAGGTTTTGGCGTGTTTTTAGTATCTCTGCACCCTGAAGGCCACAAAAAGAGTAACGATATCAGGCAAATCCGTATTACAACTTTCATAGCGTGTTTTTTTCATTCTTAATCATGGTTTCAAAATCGATTACTTGCCTTGGGATGTGTTTGTTAGAACTTGTTTGAATTGTTCGAGGAGTTTCTGTTCGGCAGGGTGAGTCCACAGGCCATTGTTGAGCAGGGCGGCGACATCGGGCATCTTGTCGGTGAGTTTGGAGAGAGGTGTCAGGCCGAAACCTTTGCAGGCGGGATAGACGATGATTTTACCTGCGATGGAGCGGTTTTCGATGGCCTTGATTCCGTCGCAGGCGCCGTCGAGGCCCGATACGGCGGCGACGGATATGTTTGTGTCGAGTCGGCCTGATTGGACCTGTTCGAGCATTTGTTTCATATCTTCGAGGGCCGAACCGCTCGTGCCGCAGAAGTACAACTGCTTTTCGATATAGGTATCGAGGTCAATACGGGCGGTGGCGGTGGAGGGGATTCCGGCGAAAATGTTGATAATGGCGCGTTTGTCGGCAGTACGGACGGCTGTGGCGACCAGCTCCGGGGCGGCGGCGACGACGACGATATAGTCGAAGGGTTCCGGGATTTTTTCTTTGGTGGGATTGTATTGGCTGTAATTGACGTTGTTTGCTTTGGCGAGTGGTTCGGCGATTTTGGCGAGCATAGCCAGACGATTGTCATCGGCGTCGCTTGCGAAAACGGCTGCGCCCTCGACGTGCCGGCATAAATTCCTGACAACGTGCATTGTGCCCATAGGTCCGGCGGCGCCGAGGACGTTTATTTTGTCGCCTTTTCGGATGGCGCCATTGTTTGGGACGTGTTTCATCGAGTCGGCTGGTTCGTAGCTGATGGTTCCGGTAATGCGGATGCCGCCATAGTGGACACGGCCGATTGGAACCATAATATCCCTGCCGAATCTTTCGCCGCACAGGACGATATTGAAAAGCCCCTTCGCGCCTATTTTTGGGAAAAGCTCCTCGACCCTGTTTGGGTTGCTGCCGAGGTAAATAAGGTCGTCGAAGTCGAAGTCCTTAAGACGGGCGACTTCGGGGCACAATTCCATCGTAAAGCCGGGAACTTCAGGCGGCCTGTATTGCGAAACCCAGGTAATCGAGCCGGGCGGGCCGTATTGCTTGAAAAGCTCTGTCAGGTCATTGGAGGTAACGACGACGTCGGCGGCGACAAGCAATCGGCCTGCGGGTTTTATCTGCTGTCTTTCTGTTCCTGTGTAGGAATTTTCGACGCAGGCCTGCGGCTCAACGAGGGCGACGGCTGAAGCGCTGAGATGTTCGGGAACGGGAATAAGCATCGACTCGCCCTGCGGGGAGGTGATGACCCTTTCATCCATCAGGACGTATTCCTGCAGGGCTCCCTCGAAGTTGTAGCCGAAGGCGGCGTTGGATTGCGCGGTTGGGAGCCATCGGTAATCGGTTTCGACAAGGTATCGGCCGCCTGGTTTGAATTGCG
>JAFGDN010000080.1 GCA_016932095.1 Sedimentisphaerales bacterium | reverse complement strand
TGCAAAAGCGTCGCCGGGTCGAGATTGGCCGACTCGATATCCTTGAAATATTTGACCGTGCCGTGCTTTAGCTCGTCGGTCGCGTCTTCATCGCAGACGATAATGCCCTTTTGATGCAGTTGCAGGGCGCTGATTGTCCATAGGTGATTGACGGCACCCTCAATGGCATGCCGCAGCGCCCGTGCCTTGTTATGGCCGTTTACAATCACCATTACTTCCCTCGCGTCCATAACTGTCCCGACTCCCACTGTCAGCGCCGTTTTGGGGACCTTGTTGACGTCGCCGCCGAAAAATCGCGAATTGGCGATAATCGTGTCCTGCGTGAGGGTTTTGACTCGTGTCCGGGATGCCAGCGATGAGCCGGGCTCGTTGAAGGCGATATGCCCGTCGGGGCCGATTCCGCCGATGAAGAGTTCGACTCCGCCCGCCTGTTTCATCTTTTTTTCAAATTGTTCACATTCAGCCGCAAGGTCTTCGGCGTTGCCGTCGAGTATGTTGACGTTTTCCTTTTGGACGTCCACGTGGCTGAAAAAGTTGTTCCACATAAAGGAGTGGTAGCTTTCGGGGTGGTCTTCAGAAAGCTTGACGTATTCATCCATATTGAAGGTAACGACGTCCTTAAAGCTGACCTTTTTTGCCTCGTAAAGTTTAATCAGCTCCTTATACATCCCCATAGGCGACGAACCGGTGGGCAGGCCGAGGACAAAGGGTTTCGATTTTTCGGGCTTGAAATCGTTAATCTTTTTGGCGACGTAGTTGGCGGCCCATTTCGAGGCAAGGTCATAGTTTGCCTGGATGATAACTCTCATACTTTTCTCCTATTTGGTATTGGGTTAGGGTATTGGGTTGGCATTAACTTAATGCTTCTTTTTCAACTGACGTTTCCCATTTAAATGGTTACAGAACATAATTTTCTCCGTACGACCTCGATAATTTTACAAAAATCACTTTGAACTATCAAGGATTCTCTTTTCCGAGGCAGCTTTGTTGACAACTTACACAAAAACATGGTTTTTTATGACACGGTCTTCTTAAAACTCCTGCTTTTGTGCAGACCTTGACCGCCCTGAACTTCATAAATTCAAGTTTTTCAGCAATTTCACACATTATCCCGACCCAATTGGAACAGGTTTCAAGTGATTACATAATGACATTACGGCATTGTAAACGTGCATCGTTGTATTGTAAGGTTACATCGTGATTTTGAAAGCTTACATTGAGGAATTTTAGGATTACATCGAGGCGTTGTAAACGAGTTATGAGTCGCTTAAGACGTGAAAAAAAGGAATTTAATTTTCATAGCCTTTTGCCTTCTTACACTTTACTATTTCACGCGAACCTGTTTCCTCATCCACTAATACCATGACCGCCAGATTGCTTATTGTTGCCTGCGAGTCCCATTCATGTTTGACATAATAAGTTTTTCCGGCCTCCACGTGAATTTTCAGCACTGGTTTTTCTTTTTCCAAGAGGAAATGCGCCCCGCCGAAATGCAGAATGTCTGTGATGACCTTCATTTTAAAAGTCAATTCACCAGGGTCCGCGAGATATGGATAGTATCCTCCATTACCCATGTCAGTAACATGTATATCGTTGATCCATATTTTATATGAATTTGCTGAACCAACAAACGAACTTGTTCTGTACATATAAACTAGGGCTTTTCCCGTCGGGATAGAAGTAACCGGGGAAAACACAGGCCCTGAAGCACAGCCGGCCAAAAACATCGACAGAAAAATAATAAATACAATCGATAACTTCATATATATTCTTCTCATTTTATTTCTCCTCTTTAATGACGATACATTTTAATATGATAGGATTTAACTCCTAAATTATTCTCGTTTAATCATTTTTTTAACTTACGTTTCCCATTCAAACGGTTACAGAACATTTTTCCCGTACGACCTCAATAGTTTTACAAAAATCACTTTGAACTAGCAAGGATTTTCTTTTACAAGTCAGCTTTGTTGAAAGTTTACACAAAGACATGCATGGAACAGGAATCTCGATACGAGAAGGACTGTTCAAGTAAAAAAGAGGAAATAACTTGTATCGGTAATGGAAATTCTGCAGAGAATCCGAGGTGGCACAGAGTTCGCCTAGGCCAATGAAAAGAACGATAAAACAGAGTAACCGTTTGGTGACCAATTAAGCAACATTATTTCTGTCAATTTGGTATAAGCGGTACCGAGATGATGGAAACGTAGAGATAGACGGTTTTGAAAGCCGTATTGAAATGGAGGCTTTCAAAATCCGGTGCACTTTCGGGTAGCATCACATTTTAAGCATTATCATTTTCATAAGACGAATTGATATTGATGTTCCAAGGACATTCCGATTTCTTTACATTACAAATAGAGAGTAAATGATTAAGGACTTCCTTCTCGTTCCAAATAAGTAGATGGGAAGGGGAATATTCCGCTAGTTCTTGAAGTCTTGGCTTAAGTTGAAAGATTACGTTAAAGGTAACAAATATTGATATAAGTAAAAATATTAATGAGGCAAGGAAAAACCGATTCAGTGGTAAAATAAATCTACTAAAAAGAGAACCTAATACAATTAGAAGTGAAAATAATAGAAGGTATAAATTAAGATAATATCTTCCCCAACGGTCAAAAACCTGATTAAGATCGGGTTTCATTTTATCTGTTAATTGATAAAAATTCCGCATAGTTTTCTGTTGATCATTAATAATGCGATTGGAAAATGGGCATTTTCCTTTTTGACAATGTTTTGATAATGTATTAGTAATTATATGATTTGTACTAGGCCTAATTTTGAAAATTAGTTTATCAAGATATGTATGCAGTTCTAAATGAACAAAAAATGATGCTAATAGTGCAATTATACTTTGGGATATTGGTATTATGCTTATAGCTCCAACTTTTATAAGATTTTCTTGCTCAACTAGTTTCTTTGCTGATTCTTTAGGATTAACTATTACACTAGGCAATTCCGGGAGAAGCATAGATAACAGGAACAATATTGCAAAATATAATAAATATTTTCTTAATATTGCACTTAGATCTTTGCACATTTCATAATAATTCTGCATAGTTCACCTAATCACGTGTGATAGTAAATATAGGTTCAGGGAAGTAAAAATTGAATTTTGGAGAAAGCCTTTTTTGGGCAATATTCATTATTTTTTGAGTAAGTTCAATCTTTATATCTTTTGACATAGTATTAAACAGGCTCCAGATTCCAGGTATAGGGGGTGCACCAAAGGTATATGCATATGAAGCTTTATCCCCAAACGAGGCACGAAGCCATGTAAGATCATAAGATATATTTGATTGCGGAATTCCAGCTTTAAATATCATTTTCCTTACTATAGCTATATTATATTTTATTAAATTACGAGTCCCGAACTTATAATCACCTGAATCCATCTTTTGTAATGCGCCTATTGATACTAAATGATTATAATCACTAGATGGAACCGCTAATATAATGTCATCTTCAATTTCCTTGCAAGCCATATAAACTGCACCAAAAAATGGATGACACTGTCCCAAAAAATTAGGAACAGCATTAAAATTCGGATTGGAAAAATTATAGATGTTACTACCAGCAAAATTAAATACAATTCGTCCTCCGGGATTTAGTATCCTGTAAAGATTAGAAAGCAATATATGCGGTTTATTTAATAAGTGAATCGCATATCTAATAATAATAGAGTCAAAAGAGCCAAGGTCGTATTTATCTAATAACTCAGCGGGCTGACATATGAATTGAGTAGAAATTAGTGAAGACCTATGGTGGTTGGATATAACTTCCCGTGCCATTTCTAAAGCCGTTTTGGATTGGTCTACATAAGTAATTTCTCCCACATTCCAGTTAAAAGCCAAATATATAGTGCCTTTACCTGTACCACAACATAGATCTAATACTCTACTATTTCTTTTACTATTAATACTATTAAAAGCATTAGTACTGAATAATTCTATATTTGTAGAAGTAGGAAGTTTTTCCCATTTCTCAATAAACCTATAATTATTAAACTTCTCAGAAAAGATAGATATATCATTATTATTTTTTATATCTTCTTTTTTTTTGTTCATTTTAGAACATCTTCAGAATATAAGTGGTATTAGTCGATTGGAATAACCTGCGTAAAAATACGCTAGTATTTTTATGTCAGAGTTCATGCCATTGTTATCTGCGATAATGTCTTCCCTTCTGAATCCCGCTGGTCAATGCTTTCCGTCGGACCAATCGCGACTTCTTATTTATCTATTTAATACTCTTCACATCAAGCACTTACGTCGATTTATCTCACTGGGGCACTCCGGTTTATACAGGCTATATAAACCACTTCAAAGCACGATCATTTCAGTATTTTAAGGTTCACCTTCACCTGCTTTGTTGTCGGCTATAACGCGGTATTCGAGTTCTTTGCCCTTAGCCTGTTCAACTAATTGTGACTATTTTCCTTTGCACAACTTCATCTATAAAATTTGGATTAACTGATTTTCTGCATTCTGCTAATCAGCTCGTCGCCGAGCCGTGTTTTGTCTTCTATGTGCTTCTTGACGTCCTTTTCGACGCTGTTTTCATCGAAAGTGCCCCGGACCCGTGCGAAGTCGGCGGAGCGGTCGGCACGGGAACCGTCCAGGCCATAGCCGATTTGGGCGGTGGCGGCGAACTCTTTTTTCGTATCTTCGGAGAGCAGATTATCCAGCTCGATGACCGCGGATTTCCACTTTTCGGTCATATCAACAACTTCGGCCGGTCCTATCGCGTCAATGGTCTTGCCTAAGCGCTGCTGAAGGACATTAGCGGCCCAGGCCCATTCATAAACAGGGTAGTTTTCATGCGCCGAGACAAAAACGGCATTGACCTGTTCGAGATTTGCCAGGGTTCCTGATTCGATATCGTCGAGGATTTCGGCGATTATGTCTTCGGGGATAAACATACCGGCCAGGTCAATCCATTTTCCGCAGCCGACGCCGGTCTGGGGCTTCAGGACATCCCGTAGCTGGCGGACATCGCTGAATTGTTTGCCTTCGAGACGCTTAATCAGGCAGTTGCCGAGAAATTTATCGGTGCCGATTTGATAGAACCTTATGCCCCTGTCTAAGGAATCTTTCTTGATTTTTACGCTGTGGTAAGTGAAATAATCGCTTGTTTCGCCGCTCGTGGCCCTGAGGTCCCGCAAAATCTCACAGCCGTTGAGCATTTTTTGTATGGTGTAGGGGCTAAGAAGCTTGAAATTTATCAAATCAAGCTTTTTGGGGTCTTTTCGCTTGTCGCGCCTGGGCCATTTTCTCGCGTCGCGGACGGTCCCGACGCTGCGGAGATTAACCCCCGGAATGAGGACGCTTTCGTCCTCGTGCTCGATGAGGTATGAGAAAGGCAGGTCTGAGGTGTCGGAATTTCGGTAGTGCCTGCCCATAACGACGGTAAAAGCCCCTACCTTGGCGGGCCAGAGCATATAGGAGTCGCTGGCGGTCTTTGAGCCGCGTTCGACGATGCCCTGATGAACGGGGCCGAGCTTATACATATGATTGCTCTGATTGGTGCCGGAGCCGGCGTTCAGGAAGCTGAAAAGGCCGGCGATAAGCAGGGTTGATTTGTGATGGGTTACCGTGTATGGCCCCGCGAAAATAGAACATGCCTCGCCGTGGAAGCCGCCGCAGTTTGCGAAAAAGACGGAGTTTTCGGCAGAATACTGCTTGGCAAGCTCAGTGGCCTGGCCAACAAAGCAATTAGAGAGGATGACACCGTCGGTTATTTTGGCGCCTGAGCAGGCAATGAAGTTATGGGCAAAAACGCCTGGTCCGATATAGACCGGGTCCTCGGGGCAACTGTTAATTGAGCCGTTTTCGAGCCGGCTGGCGGCCTCGATGACGGCGGCGGGGCCTACTTTGACGTTTTTGATGATTCTGGAGTTTATGATTTTCGCCCCCGCCCCGACAAGCCCCATCGACGAGGTTACGGATTTGACATATTCGCCAATCATCGCCCGAAGCTTCTCAATCACCACAGGCCGATGTCGATAAAGGGCAATTATATAGGCCAACTGTGCGGACAGATTGTCGCAAATCGGGATTTCCCTGCCGCCTGCCTCATTTATTACAACCGCCTCGGCGCCGTTGCCGAAGCTGCTCTGGCCCTCAACAGCCAAAAGGTCAACGTTTTCGATTAAAACATCGTCCTCGATAACGTAATTGGCGATAAAGCTTTTAACCTGGTTGATATAGACGTTGTCGCCGATGCAGCAGTTGTGAATCGTGGCGTTGTAAATGCCGGATGGACGGGTCAGGCCGCCGCAAAAACGGACGTCTTTTTGAAACAGCCCAAGACGAACATCGCCTGAAAAATGTGTGTTTTTCACTCTCTGGGGGGCAAATCCTTCGGCTGCCAGCACTTGTGACCAGTCGTTGCTGGTGCAGCCCTGGGCGGTAAGTGTTGTCGTTTCCGCGGGCGTTAAATTTCGCCAATTCATCGGCATCTTCATTTCTCCTGCGTTATTGGACTTTGTTTTTAAGACAGCTGCTGCGATTGTTTATCAGCAAATATGGACATAGTCAAGATTTTTCCTTAGACCGCAGAACCGTCATTTGAATGGGCCTCTTTATTTTCAATAATTTAATAAATCTGCGCATAAAAATGTATAGCGACGGGGCGGGATTTTCCGATGAATCTTATTGAAGCCGGCCGGATTTTCGCAGGTCGGCAAAGCTTGGGTTTTTTCACAGAGAAACGGGTATGTCAAATCAGCCGCGGGTAGCTAAGGTCCTGGTTGTTCTTCTGGTCTCGATGACAGCAGGCGCGATAGTCCTTATGGCGCTGGACAACCACCCGCCTTCAGCGGGGGCTTTTTGTCTTTCGACGTATTACCGGCTTGACCCTATCCAGGAGTCCACTGAGTCCCGCGTAACGCAGGCGCCCGGCAGGTGGGAATATATCGAGGTCTATTACAGCAGCACAAAGGCAGGCAACATCGACCAGCTTTCATCGCTGTCCGGCCTGGCAAGCTCCGACGACATCAACTGCCATTTCGTGATTTGCAACGGCTTAGGCGGCAGCAACGGGCACATCCAGACAACTGAAAAGTGGCAAAACCAGTGGTCAGTCATACCTGACAATACATGGTACGGCTCAGGTAAAACTATCCGTCTCTGCGTCGTGGCCGACGGCAAAAACATACGACCCACTGATTCACAGATTAGAAGGACCGAATCGCTGGTTGACGCCCTTTCCAAGAAGTTTTCCGTTACACCAGCCAAAATCTTCTACCCCAACAACTGGAGATAAACCGCGTTTTTCGTCTTTCGGTTGCGCTGCTCGTTTCGTCTATCGTTTAACGGTTGCGTCTTTGACGATATTTTACGATTTACGCAACCGATACGAGCCGCGCAACCGCATAACGTAACCTAAGTTATTCCCTCAGCCAGTTTTCGCACAAAATCGCCAAGTCGTCTAAATCGACCCATTCATCGCCGGGAACGACCCGAAGGCGCGTGGCAGGATGTCGCCACGGCAATCGAGACAGAATCAACGTTGGTTGACCAGCCGAAAGGCAAAGAGCTCGAATATCGCATAATAGCAATCAACAAATCAGGCGAAGGTTCGCCGAGTAATACGGTGATGGCGGTGCTGTGATACGAGAGGGTTTTATGCCGACTACAGTATTAGGAAATTTTGGCATGGCCGATGATAATCCCCACTATAGGCGGGCGATCTGCGAATTTCCCCTGTTTTTTCTTGCATTAGCTGAAATTCGTGTTATAATCAATAACTATCAATTCGGTGGCTTCCCTACATGTGCAGCAACCAAACCGATAAAGCGTTTTGTAGAAAAAATCCGAGGAGAAAAAAATGAGCAAAAAAACAACAATCTCTATAGTAATAATCCTTGTGCTTTTTGTGGCCAATGAAGCTCAAGCAGCCAAAGATGGTTATATTTTAAAAAGATTGGCGCGTCTGGAGTATGGGAGTGGGAAAGACCAGATTGGCTTATTGGATGTTCCAGATATTCCGCGGAGTGGCCCAGAGTCCTTCTGGGTTAATGACAAAGGTGAAATATACATTTGTGATACAGTCAACGCGAGCATCAAACAGTTCTCGCCGGATGGCAAATTCCTCAATGAATACCCCATGGGTTTCAATTGCAGTGACTTAGCAGTAGGTGAAGAAGGTAATCTTTTTGTTCTGGATAGATCCAGAAGACTCCTCCATCAATTCACAAAAGATGAGAAACAAGCAGCTGTACAGCTTATAGATAGGCAACTGATGGAGAGAGCCGATATTCTTAGTTTTTCTGGTAATAAGCTGGTGATGATTAGTGTTGAGCAGGAGGAGCACGAGATAGGAGAATTTAAGGATGGTAAATTCTTACTACTAGAACGCACTAATTCCCAAGGCAAAAAGGGAATAATGGGCAGGAAACAAACTAGATTTCTGACCATAAAAACCCATTCTAAACGAGGAGAGATTGGGATATTGGGCAAAGAAGGAGAAATCCAAAAGAAGATTACTCTCCCAGTGGAGCAAGTAGCCTCCATAGTTTTTTTGGGACAGGATGATAAGGGGAATTTCTATATCCAGGTGGAACGCACGAAGGCCGAAGGTATAGGCATCAACCTTAGCGTATATTGTCTTGATTCCGAAGGTAGTGTAGACTCTGTTATTGAAAATATTCCAAATAATTATTTGGTGTGGACAGCCAAGCTTCTTCAGGTTAATGCCAACGGTGATATTTATCAGGTTTTGCCTATAAGAGAAGGTGTGGAAATTAACGTCTGGATGAGGAGTAAGTCCAAGTGAATACGGTGAATAATATGCAAAGTGTACGTATCCTTATTGTAGTAATCCTTATTGGGCTTATCCCCCCATGGTCTAGCAATGAGGCGATGGCTTGGAACGGTGAGCCGTGGGGAGACATGAGCAGGGTCGAAATTGTATCTCGGGCAGATCAGATGATAGATTCAACATGGAGTCCTCTAAATACGATTTATAACTTTGGCTACGAGAGCACTTATCACTATTTTTATGCTGGCACGACCTATACCGGTGAGGCTTACAGCCAGTGCCCTATCCAGGATACTTGGGCTGAATTTTATCAGGAAGTAACGACCACCAGCGGAGGGACTACCTATTATGGCAACGATTGTTCTGGCTTTGTTAGTATCTGCTGGAAATTAGGTGACCGTTATAATACCACCATGTTTGAGTCAGATGCTACCAGTTCAGGAGGGTATGTTGATAGTTTAGGTCCAATAGGCAGTTGTGCAACTGCTGGTCTAATTATAGGCGATGCTTGTGTTCGTAGTGGCGATCATATCATTTTGTACTTGGAGAGTGCCAGTGGTGGAAGAATGAGGTCGATGGAGCAAACTCCTTGGACAACTCAACGGAAGTACTGGTATTGGAGTTCGCTTGATGGTGCACCCTATCTTGATGGATATCGACCCATTCGGAGACGGCTACTTGCAGGCGAGACCCTTTCTGTTTCTCTCACTGCGCAGCCAGCAAGTGGGACGGCACCCTTAAACGTCAATCTAACTGCTGATGTCTCTGGTACGGCGTCAGGAACAATTAATTACTCGTTTTGGTGGAACTGCAACGATCTGAGTACAAGCGTAAGTTATGTTTCCTCAGTTTGCGGTGACCCGTGGAATTCGACTTACGGTGCTAAGTTTGACGGTATTTGGGATGACCCTAAAACGGTTAATCATATTTATTCCTCACCCGGCACTTATTCAGCTAAAGTAATCGCCGAAAGAGGCAGTGCTCCGCCTGCCGAGAATCGTTTTACGATTACTGTCAATCCACCGCCTGATACTACACCGCCTACAGTAGCAATAACGAGTCCCACAAGCAATCCAACATATTCAACAAGCAGTTCGCCATTGAGTATTGGAGGTACAGCCTCAGACAATGTAGGGGTGACGCAAGTTACATGGTCGAATAATCGGGGCGGCAGCGGGACCTGTAGCGGCACTACCTCCTGGAGTGCAATTGGAATTACACTTTATAGTGGGCAGAATGTGATAACTGTGACAGCTTGGGATGCGGCGAACAACACTGCGACAGATACCCTCACGGTCACATATACACCTCCTGACACTACACCACCTACAGTTACAATTACGAATCCTACAAGTAATCCAACATATTTAACAAGCAATTCAACAATAAGTATTGGAGGTACGGCTTCGGACAATATCGGGGTGACGCAAGTTACTTGGTCGAATGATCGTGGCGGCAGCGGGACATGCAGCGGTACGACCTCTTGGAGTGCGAGCGGAATTGCGCTTTATACCGGACAGAATGTGATTACTGTAACAGGTTGGGACGCGTCGAATAATACAGCGACGGATATTCTCACAGTCACGTATACTCAACAGACCACATACACATTATCTCTGACTTCGGCTGACAGCGGGAGTATAAGAGTAAATGGAGCACTTCACTCTCTTCCATGGTCTGAATTATTCGCAGCAGGTGCGAATGTAACATTGGAAGCAGTAGCAGATACTGGCTGGCAGTTTGCTCAATGGAATGGAGACCTTTCGGGAAGCACCAATCCGACTTCAATACTAATGAACGGCAATAAAAATATATGGATTGATTTTATACAGTTGTGGCATTACTTACACGTTAATTCGTCACCAATAACAGGAGTGGAAATCGAGAGTACGCATTGGGGCAGTTCCACAAATTATACAATGGCTGCGCCGGAGATAGGGATTATTGATCTTAATGCGCCTCAATACGTCGGTTCAGGTGAATCTCGAATGTGTTTCAACGGATGGACAGGATCGGTAACGAGCAGTAATACATACATTGAATTCACTATGAACGAAGATAAGACCATTACGGCCAACTATGTTTCAGATCCTGAAATCTCGGACTGGCATTCGCCGACAGAAACAGGAGTGCCTTATAATGAGTGGCATGATCCTGAAAAAGCATATTCGACCAATAATCAATATACTTGGCGAACTTATTCTGACTTGGGAAGGTTTTCGTCTGAACAAAGTTATAAGAATTTTTCTTTTAACATTTACCCAGGTTCTATAATAAACGGGATAGAGGTTCAAGTTGAGGGATATATCGATTCATCTATTGACAATGCTATAAGGATAACCCTCTTTGGAGAAGGAGGCGGAACTTCGTCGCAAAAAAGTATAGCGTTTGGTACTTCGGAAACTACAGAAACTTATGGTAGCCCATCAGACCTTTGGGGAATAGATTGGTTCCCTGATGATTTTACTAACGCAAATTTTGGCGTGAATGTCGTTGGCTATGCCGGTAATAGTATTGCTAAACAATATGTAGATCACATTCAAGTAAAGGTTTATTATACTACATTGGAAGGCGATCTCGACGGCGACGGCGCAGTCAATTTCACTGACTACGCCATTTTTGCAGACAACTGGATGGATGATACGTGCTGTGACCCCGACTGGTGTGGCGGTACCGATTTTGACCACAGCGGCAGCGTTGACATGCTCAACTTGGCGGCCTTCGCCAGATATTGGCTTGAGGGTATATGAGGAATGAAGCTTTATATCATGGCATTGGAAAGAGAAGAGACAGCGGAAAAATGACGAAAGTTGCGTTTTTGGGCTAAAAACGGGCATTGTCGGCTTACTCCGAGGCAGAGTCGGTTAACTCTGTGACAAAGTCGGCTTCCTCTGTGGCAAAGTAAGCGTGACCTGTGGCAGAGGAGACGTAAACTATGATGGAGGAAGCGTTACCTGCGACAAAGTCGGCGTGACTTGTGTCATTGTCGGCTTACTTTGAGGCAGAGTAAATGAGTGTAACCACCAAAAGATACGGGTGGGTGGATAATAAGGAATTTTACAGAAGAGTTATTTTTTTTGAAAGGAGTTTGACATTATGGCACGATTCCCAAAAGCAGAAGCAGAGATTGCAGCATTAGCGCAGACAATACCGATACATCGGGAGGACTTACCGGCAACGCGGTGCTTTACCCAGCGCCTCCGGTATTACCGGCGGCCTTGACGACTTTGGTCAGCGCATATACGACCGCCAAAAACGCCGCTATCGCCGCCGGAGTATTTAGCGTGTGTAACTGAACAGGCAACCATGATGGTCAGAAGTGTAAAAATAACACGTTTCATAAACGTCTCCTCCTTTTTAATCCACCATCCTCAATTTTCCAATTTCACCGCGACTCGACTGAGCTCGTCGAAGTCAGGCAGCAGTGTATTCCGCCACAGTCCTATAAAGCCGTCAATATTATATCACATTTCCCGCCAGACCACTAAACATTTTGAGCAGTTCTTATGCTTCGGCTGTTTGACTGAGTGGCACGGGTGATATATAATGCCGGCCGGTTAACAAACATTTTTGATTCAGGAGCTTTTCGATGCAGGCAAGTAATACGATAGCAGGTGTATTCAGGCCAAATGATAAGGCCTTTGGGATTCTATATGATGTGCTTATGGTTGTTTTCGGCTCACTGATAGTGGCCTTGAGCGCAAGGATTATGTTTTACCTGCCGTTTAGCCCCGTGCCTGTTACCGCTCAGACGTTTACCGTGCTTGTTTTGGGCATATTGCTCGGTTCAAAAAGGGGGGCAATAACAATGACAGCATACCTCGCGGAGGGTTATCTCGGATTACCTGTTTTCGCCGGCGGGGTTGGCCCTGCTGTTTTAATCGGTCCGACGGGCGGTTACCTTGTCGGCTTTGTGGCCGCGGCGTTCCTGACGGGCCGGCTGGCTGAATCCGGCTGGGACAGGCGTTTTATAACGACTGTCGCGGCTATGCTCATCGGCGACGTGATACTGCTCACGTTCGGCTTTGTCTGGCTTGCGATTTTGACCAACGTTAAAACAGCGTTTATCGCGGGGCTGATTGTTTTCATACCGGGGGATATTTTGAAGGTTGCGCTTGCCGGCGCCCTGTTGCCGACGGGCTGGAAAATGCTCGAACGCCTGAACATGAAGACCTAACTATGGCTTTGCCGGCGCCGTGTTTTGGCCGTGTATGTTGTCTAATTCCTTTTCGCTGGCGTTGAGCGAGTTTTGAACGCTTTCGATTTCGACTTTTGAAAGCGATACCTGTCCCTGAATCCTGCTGAGCTCCGATTGAATAGTATCGAGATTTTGCCTGGACTTATTCAAGTCCGACCGGATTTTTCCCAATTCGGTTCTCGACGCAGCGATGCGATTCTGGATTTGAGCCAGCTCCGCTTTCGACGCTATTAATTCCTCCCGCAGAGTTTCCATATACCCGGTTGAGGCCGCCAGGTCGTCAAATCTGTTTTGTAAGCTGGTATATTCGGCTTTGAGGTCGTCAAGGCGTGTTTCGGCGTCCATATAAAGCCAAAAGACGGTTACGATGATGACCATAAATCCGATTACAAGGCCGGCGGTAAAGAGTTTCGAGGCAGTCGTCTGACGGGTCTTCATACCTGCACCCTGTGGGCCGGCGATTTCATCCATCTCTTCGGATTCGAAATCGCCTGACTGCTCGGCGGGAACGTCAACAACGTATTTTTTCCCCTTGTATTTTCTTATCTGAAGGACGCCGAGCCGACCCTGCTGTTCGATAATGTCACTGGAGAGGCCCTGCCTGGCGGCGTATTCATCGAGAGGGACAAGCTCTCTTTTGAAATGCGACGCCGGCTCAAGCTTTTGTTCGGCCGTATCGTTATCGATTTTCTCTTTGTTTACAACGTCGCCCGAATTGGCTTTGTTATCCGTCATATTCTCCCGATGTTCTAAACAATAATAAACAAAAGTAATTTAACACCGATGAACGAAAATTTCCAGCAAAATCCCCGTATAGAAGGTTAAGTCCCGATATTTTTCGCTTCGACAATTACAAGAACTCATTTTTGTGGATTTTACGACTGGCAGCTTATGTTTTATCGGAACTTGTTTTTTGCAGGTCGTCGAGCGTGTCGAGAACTAAGGGGATATAAGTGTATGCCGGGCCGCCGGCCATCATTACCGCCACTGAGGCCGCTTCTAAAATCTGTTGTCTGTCAGCCCCGGCATCCAGACAGTTTTGCACGTGGCCACGGATACACGGTTCACAGCGCATAGCGATGCCTATGCCTAATGCGATTAGCTCTTTTTCTCTGACGGTCAGTGCGCCATCTTTCATAACCTTGCCGTATAAGCCGGCGAAACCCTGTGTTGTTTCGGGAATCTCGGCCTTCATCTTGTTTATGGCCAACTTGAACTTTGAAAAGTATTCCTGAGTCTCATTCATATTGAATCCCCTGCAATTCTTGTCCGCCTATGGCTGATTCATTTCATATTTTCTTAAACGCCTCAGGCAGCGCCTCAATGATGTCGGTTGCTATTAAACTGATTTGCCCGGTTTTTTTCGCCGCAATGTCACCTGCCAGACCGTGAACGTAAACGCCAAGAACTGCAGCGTCGAAATTGCTCAATCCCTGCCCCATCAAAGCCGTAATCATACCTGTCAGGACGTCGCCTGCGCCCGCGGTGGCCATACCGGGATTTCCGGTTTTATTGACGTAAACTTTTTGGCCGTCGGTCACTACGGTTCCTGCTCCTTTTAACACGACGGTCGTTTTTGTTTTGTTCGCCAGTTCCATTGCCAGTTTGTGCCTGTCTGTCGGCGGCGGGGTTCTGAAAAGCCCCGCCCACAACCGTTTCATTTCGCCGGGATGCGGCGTCAAAATCACGCCGGCTTTAATGTGGTCAGGCCAGTCGGTTATCATACTGAGATTATTCAGGCCGTCGGCGTCGATGAGCAGCCGTAATTCCTCTTGCGCAAGCAATCGCTGGAGCACCAAACGCACGCCCTGGGCAATACCGACGCCCGGCCCGAAAGCCAGGCAATCGTTTTCGGGGATGAGATTCAGGATTGTATTAACCGCGTTTGCAGCGATTCGGCCTTCCTTGTCTTCGGGCAGCGCAACCGTCGTGAAAGAGGGCTCAATCGAGGCGACGATTGGCAAAGCACTCTTGGGCGTAGCTACCCGCACTAATCCTGCCCCGGCTCTTAGGGCGGCCCTGCCCGTAAGTGCTGCCGCACCGCTCATACCAATGCTACCGGCGATAATACAAACCTTGCCGAAGTCGCCTTTATAGGCGTTCGCCGCGCGTGGTTTTAATTCAGGTATCGTTTCTATTAATTTCATACAAGTTCGTTCTGGAAAGTATGTTACAAATAATGGAAGATACGGTCAATAAAATTCAAAGTCAGGTTTTTTTGAGGTTTTTCCGGGGGGCAAATCAATTCAAGACGCACTCCTCGTGCGTAACGATATAATACGGTTTATGAAAAAACTCGCGCGCATTCTAAAACAGGGTAGCGCGAAACGCGACAATCCGGCATACTCTGAGTTTTTGCGGGGCGGGCTGTACCCGCCTTTAACGCTGCACGAGAAATAATCAGAATGTGTATCAGGTGCTTGTTGGCTATCTTGCTAATAAAAAAAGTATTTTTACATAATGGTTATGTCGGCTGGAAACTAAAAACACTTAACTGACCTATCGCCTGACAAATCGGAATAATGGTTTCATTGTTTCACGTTTTGTCAGTTATGAGGTTTTTTGCGGTTATTTTATCAATACGTTTCCGAAGGAGGTTTTCAGGTCCAGTGAACCGGCGCCGGCGCCGATTGTTCCTTTCAGGCGGGTTTTGCCTATTTCGCCTTTGACGGTAATAGGCAAATCGGTCCTGATGCCGCCGAAACTGGTTCCGACGGTTATATCGCCGGCAAAACTCGCAGGAATATCCGCCTCGATTTCGCCAAAGGACGTCTCAATTTTTACCTTCATATCTGCCGGGCAGGCGTCGGAGAAGGATATTTTGACTTTGCCGAAGCTTGTTTTAGCCCAAAAGTCGCCGCTGGTTATGTTCTCGCAATCGACCTGGCCGTGAGATGTGTCGAGGTGCATTTTTCCGACGATATTTTCGGCGTCAATTTCTCCGAAACTAGTCCTGGCGACGACGTCTTCTGTAATATTTTTCAATTTGATGGTGCCAAATGATGTTTTGCAATCAATGCCGGTTTTTGTCGGAACGGCGATATCGTAAGCAACCCCTATATTGCGATTTTTCTTGAGATGCGGCTTATCAACCCTGAACACAAGAATTTTACCCTGCGGCTCAAGCGTAATTTTTGTCTGCTCGGCGAGCTGTTTGGCTTCTTCTTTTGTGGGTGCGTTGCCGGTGATTTTGGTAATCACCTTACTTTCGGTCGTATTTGAGCCGATGACGGTGACGCTCCCGAAGCTGGTGTCAACCTTTATTTGCTCGATACCGGCCATCGGGGCCGACAACTGCTCGGTCCTTTCGAACTTCTCCTGCCCCCGACATCCCCAGCAGCATACACAGCAGCCGCTTATTGTTATGGCTGTTGCGATAAGGGTTACAGCCAGAGATATTAATATTTTACGAGTTTTCATTGTTATCTCCTTAAATTCGGCTCCCAATATTCTTTTAGTTCGATACTTTGTTCTTTTGAAAGCAAGTCGCGCAGGATATACCTGTGCTCAGCGCCGGTGAGGACGACAAGGCGTTTGCCGGGGTATTCCTTCGCTGCTTTGATAATGTTTTCAGCCATAATCTTGTTACGCACTTTCCATTGTTCTGCCAGAAAAGACCAATCAGAGGCAGCAGTTTCGTATCCCTCATATTTGGCAAGTATCTGAGGCACGGTTTCATACCAAACCTCTTTTTTTATCCTTACGATTAAATCGAAGACATCCGAGTTGATAATTTCCGGTCTCATAGAGTCCACGACCGCTTTTAGCGCCTCGTCTGCCCAAACACCTATATTGAAAATCTTCAAGTCAATACAGTTGGGTTCTTTGCCAGAGATTTCTGCCCACCACTTGTCTTTCAACTTTTCGGCTCTTTCTCCTCGTTGAAAGTAATTGTTCTTTTTGAAGTGTTCCTGTCGGTCCGGCCGGTCAAATGGTATTTGCTTTATGCCGAGTTGAGTAGCAATTTCATCGGCAATCCATTCTTCCGGACCGGAGGGGTTATTTGGTTGTCTGAACCCTGCCTTTGGCCTGCCATTGGGGTCAACCATACTAAGAGCCAATTCGTTCAAAATCGCATCCGGTTTAAGGGAGAGGATTATGTCCCGCAAAACCGAGGGGCCGTAATGGGGGTTTTTATAATGCCACTCGTGTAGGGTGCCTATAATTAAAACCTGGGTTTTTTCGGATTGCGGCACAGCCGGGGAGCTCGCATCATCCTGCCGGCTGTTTTGCTTTGAGGGCGGACCCGATAATTCCCAGAATTCTTTTAGCTCGATGGCGTCATTATCTTTAAGCAAATCGCGAAGGATGTGCCTATGCTCGGCGCCGGTGATGACGACAAGGCGCTTGCCGGGGTATTCCCTTGCCGCGTTGATTATGTTTTCCGCCATAATCTTGTTTCGCACTTTCCATTCTTCTGCCAAAAAAGACCAATCAGAAGCAGCCGTTTCGTACCACTCATATTTGGTGAGTATATGAGGCCCGATTTCATCCCAAACCTCGTTTTTTATCCTTATGACCAAATCGTAGATATCCGAGTTGATAATTTCCGGTCTCATAGAGTATATGACCGAATCTCGCGCCTCGGCTGCCCAAGAACCTGTATTGAAAATCTTCAAGTCAATACAGTTGGGATCTTTGCCGGCGATTTCAACCATCCACTTGTCTAACGACTTTTCGGCTCTTTTCCTTCGTTGGTAGTAATTGGTCTTTTTGCGGTTTTCCTCTCTGTCAGGCCGGTCAATTGGTATTTGCCTTAAGCCGAGTTGCGCAGCGACCGTATCCGAAGCCCAGTCCTCAGGGTTTTTATTCGGGTCTCTGAAAAGCGGCCTGCCATTGGGGTCAACCTGGCTTAGCGGCAGCTCATTGAGAATTGCATCGGGTTTAAGGGAGAGGATTATGTCCCGCAAAACCGAGGGGCTGTAATGGGGGTTTTTATAATGTAAATCGTGTACGGTGCCTAAAATTATCACCTGCGTTTTTTGCGGCTGGGGCACAGCCGGAGAATTCGCATCGCCGGCACGAACCAGTGCAACCCGGCACATCATCGTTAAACTTAATAGCACGACTGCCTTTTTCATTGCTCTTAACCTCATATAAGCCGGTTCAGGTTGCGATTATACTGCCGCTATGTTACGGTTTTGTTACGGTATTGTCGCTTTTCAGGGAATTTTGAGCAAGCGCGTGCTTATACAAATATGGGTTCTTTCTTGCGAAGGGGCTATCTTATAGTAAAATCATAACGTTTGTTACGAGGAAATGTTATGCTGGAAGCTTTGGAAAGACAAAATCACGTCGTTCAGGCGTTAATCGCAACGCTGTTTACCTGGGGTGTAACGGCGCTTGGTGCGGCAGCGGTATTCCTGACCAAAAGTATGAGCAGGCGAATCCTCGATTTTATGCTGGGTTTCGCCGCCGGCGTGATGATAGCCGCAAGCTTCTGGTCGTTGCTGGCGCCTGCGATATCGATGTCTGAGCACCTCAATCACTTGGCCTGGTTTCCGGCGGCGCTGGGTTTTTTATTAGGCGGCCTTTTCATCCGGGTGATTGACAGGGTTCTGCCTCATTTGCACCTGGGTTTTCCGGCATCCGAGGCCGAGGGAATAAAAACCTCCTGGCATCGCAGCATTTTGCTGGTTTTGGCGATAACGCTGCATAATATTCCTGAGGGTCTTGCCGTCGGCGTCGCCTTTGGTGCATTGGCCGCAGGAAGCGAGCACGCGAGTTTCGCCGCCGCCTGTGCGCTGGCTTTGGGAATCGGGATACAGAATTTTCCCGAGGGTTTGGCGGTTTCGGTTCCGTTGCGGGGCGAGGGATTGAGCCGGCTGAAAAGCTTCTGGTATGGTCAGCTTTCGGGCTTTGTCGAGCCGATAGCCGGCGTCCTCGGCGCGGCGGCTGTTATAATGATGCAGCCGTTACTGCCATACGCACTGAGCTTTGCCGCGGGCGCTATGATATTTGTCGTCGCAGAAGAAGTAATCCCCGAATCGCAGCATTACGGCAATACTGACTTATCGACAATAGGAGTCCTCATCGGATTTGTTGTTATGATGATTCTCGACGTGGCGCTTGGTTGAAATAAACCTTTTGGAAAGGAGAACAGATTATGGTCGAAACAAGCGAGGTATCTCAGTCAAATCAGCCGCCGACGAAGGATGCGTGCACCTGGGCGATGATTTGTCATTTGGCGGGTATGGCCTGGGGGATAGTGCCTATAATAGGCGGTGTGATTGCGCCATTGATTATATGGCAGATGAAAAAAGACCTTCACCCGTTCGTAAACCAGAACGGCAAAGAGGCGCTGAACTTTCAGATTTCGATGCTGATTTACTTTGTAATCGCCGCCTTGCTTTGCCTGACTTGCATCGGCGTAGCCCTTGTGCCGATTGTCGGATTAGCCGATATCATCCTTGCTATTATTGCAGCGGTCAAGGCCGCCAACGGCGAGGCGTATCGCTACCCGCTGACGATTCGATTTGTTTCATAGGCAGGCCGGCGGGGTTGTAAAAAGACCGCCCTGTCGGTATGATTTGTGCGATGTCCGCCAAACCACAAAAAAATGCCGGCCAGGGCGATGTTTCGGTCAATAAAAAGGCGTTTCATAACTTCGAGATAGAAGACCGGCTCGAAGCCGGTATGGAACTTATGGGAAGCGAGGTAAAGTCGCTTCGAGACGGCCAGGCGGACCTTTCCGGCTCATACGCCAGAATCATTAACGGCGAATGCTGGCTGCTGGGAACCAAAATCGCGCAGTACCAGCAGGCGGGATTGACGGGCCACAACCCGACCCGAAAAAGAAAACTGCTTTTGCACAGGCACGAAATCCGTAAAATCTATACCAAGCTCGAACAGCGCGGGTTTACCCTTGTGCCGCTGCGGATATATTTTAATCAGAAGGGCATCGCGAAAATCGAGCTTGCCCTTGCCAGGGGCAAGAGAAAATACGATAAACGTCAGGCAATTACCGAACGTGAGCAGAAAAAAGACATCGAAAAGCGTATGAAAAAATACAGGAGTTAATCAATCGGAGCGCAAAACTATGGCTGAAGAAAAAGACGAGAAGAAGATAATTATTGACGAGGACTGGAAGCAGCAGGCCCAGAAGGAAAAAGAGGTTCTTGCCGCGGCGGAAGAGGCCGAAAAAAAGGCATCGGAACAGAAACAACGCAGACCGCTGCCCAAAGGCGATTTCCAGGGCCTTGTCAGCATGCTCTTTACCCAGACGCTGTTTTCCCTGGGATTCATCCAGGTCAAGGGTGAGGAAAAACGCGAGCCGGACCTCGCCCTGGCGAAATATAATATCGATATGCTCGATATGCTCGAGGAAAAAACCAAAGGCAATCTCACGGACGACGAAAAACAGGTCCTTACAAATACTCTCAATGAGCTTCGTATGGCATACGTCAAGGCGGCAGAGGCGGTTGAAAGCAATAGCCGGCCGGGTAAAGAAAGTTGACTTCCGTGAACATATTAGACCGGATAATCGCGGATAAAAAGAACGAAGTCGAAAAACGCCGGAGAGAGCGTCCGCTCGAAGAGCTAAAAGAGCAGGTAACGCTTCTGGGCAAGTGCCGCAATTTCTTCAAGGCCGTGACCAAACCCAATAAACGAGGCCTTAATGTTATCGCCGAGATAAAGAAGGCCTCGCCCTCCGCCGGTGTGATATGCAAGGATTTCGCGCCCGTTACAATCGCCAGGACGTATGAAAAATGCGGGGCCGATGCAATAAGCGTTTTGACCGACGAAAAATATTTTCAGGGCCGGCTCGAATATATCGACCAGGTCAAGGCCGCGGTGGAACTGCCCATTTTACGGAAGGATTTTATCATCGATATCTGGCAGGTTTATGAATCCCGCGCAGCCGGGGCTGACGCGATATTGCTTATTGCCGAGGCCCTTAAACCGGGCGTTCTTGCCGACCTGATGATTGCCGCCGCTGAGCTTACGTTGACCGTTGTTCTGGAGGTCCACGACGCGGATTCGCTCCTGGCGGTGCGAAGTATGATTGGTTTTCCGAAAGCCGGGTATAGCGTTTTAGGCGTAAATAACAGGGACCTGATGACGATGAAGGTTGACCTCAATACGACCTGCCGGCTGGCCGGGCTGCTTGACGGGGAAATCCCTCTTGTAACTGAGAGCGGAATAAAGACCCGCAAAGACGTGGAAAAGCTCAAGGCCGCGGGCGTCAACGCCGTGCTCATAGGACAAACATTGTGTGAAAGTCCCGATATGGCCGCGAGGTTCCAGGAGTTGTTTGGCTGAAATGGAAGCGAAAAGCGAGAAAAATGCCGTTAAAGCGCAAGGGAAGGGCACACCCTGCCGGGGTGAGGTCATCTATATCTACGCCTACGACATCGCATACGATATTAAGAATGAGCCGGTGGAGAAGGTTTTAGGGCAGCCGACGAAGGACTACCTTGTTGGTCCCAGCAAGCGAATCCCCCGACAGATGTTCTTTTACCGGCCTCGCGTGGTCGAGTTCGCGCCTGAGAAGCGTGTTCTAAGCAGCGGCCAAACACTGGAAATCAGGAAAAGCGTAAAAATCTTCGGCGTGGGCGCTATGACTATCCAGGTTCGTATGCCGTTCGAGGTTGACCGGCTCGATGACCTTGTCCGCTATCACGATTTGAAATTCGCCGATGGCGGACTTGAAGAGGAGGTTTCGCGCTTTGCCGAGAGCGTTCTGAAAGATATTGTTCCATACTGTGTTCGTCCCGTGCCGGCGCTGCTTGCGGCGGAGGCATATACGGTGTTTTGCCTGGCTTGCCTGCCGGGCGCGGCGGATGGACAAGGCATCCGGGCGGAGGACTGGCTTAAGGCCAACAGGAGACCAGTGGCGGCGTTGCTTATGCAGGAGGAAAACGCAGAGGCGTTATCCGAGCAGGAGGTCGGCGAATCGACGGAGCTGTACCTTAGTTATTATGACGAAGACCTTGTTGTCGTTGACTGGGATTCCGCGCTAATCATCGGCCAGAAGGATTCACTGGACGACGTTCTGCATATAATGGAGCTTGCAAACGTGCAACTGGTCGAGCTGACGGCATACGACAGGGTCCTGGATGAGGCGCTTCAGCTTGCCTACAGCGACGTGAACAAAGAAAAAAACCGTTCCGGCCTGGCGGTTTTGCCGAACCTGCGAGAGCTTCGTATTGACCTGGCGCGGCTTAGCGATGAATTATCCAATATAACGAAGTTCTTCGGCGACTGGCATTTGGCCAAAACGCACAGGAACCTCGCGGACCGGTTTCACTTGGGCGACTGGCAGCGCATTATCGTCGAGAAGACCCGCACCCTTGACGGCCTCTACCAGATTCTGCTTCAAAACAGGTTCAACGTCTGGATGTTTGTGCTGGAGGCGACGATTGTGCTGTTGTTCATAATCGACCTTGTCCTGCTATTCGTAAAATAAGAACGCAAATTCATTAAGGGCAAAGAAAATGACTATGGCTTTTTATATAATGCTCGGCCTGACAGCCGGTGTTCTCAGCGGCCTTTTAGGTATCGGCGGCGGAATCATTGCGGTTCCAGCCCTGGTTTTGCTATGCGGCTTTTCACAACATCTTGCCCAGGGAACGACGCTGGCTATGCTTGTTCCTCCGATTGGGTTGTTGGCCGCGTGGGCGTATTATTCCAAAGGTTACGTTGACCTCAAAGTGGCCGGGCTGATGTGTATCGGTTTTTTTGTTGGCGGCTTCTTAGGCGCAAAATTTGCAGGCGCTTTCTCCGACATAATACTCAAGCGTATCTTTGGCGTCGCCTTGATGTTAATCTCCGTCAAAATGATTTTCGGTAAGTGACTCGAAGGTCAATTATCTTTGCGTTTGCTGCTTCTGTATTTTCGCCCATTCGTCGCGGAGGGTAACAGTGCGATTGAAAACCAACTTATCTTTAGTGCTGTCGGAGTCAACACAGAAGTAACCTAATCGCTCGAACTGATACCTGCTCAATAGTTTCACATCCTTCAAAGTCGGTTCTACAAAGCAGTTTGTTAAAACCTCAAGCGATTTGGGATTAAGGTTGGTTGTAAAATCTTTTCCTTCGGGCGCGTCGTCGGGATTTTCTTTGGTAAAAAGGTTGTTATACAGCCGGACTTCGGCGGACAAGGCGTTCGGTGCCGACAGCCAGTGAATGGTCGATTTTACCTTCCTGCCATCTGGTGCATCGCCGCCTTTTGTGGCAGGGTCGTATGTGCAGTGCAGTTGAACTATATTGCCGGATGAGTCCTTGACGGCGTTGACACATTTTATGAAATACGCGTAACGCAGGCGGACTTCCCTGCCGGGGCTTAGCCGATAAAACTTGGCAGGCGGGTTTTCCATAAAATCGTCCTGCTCAATGTAAAGCTCTCGTCCGAAGGGCACTTTTCGCGTGCCGGCTGAGGGGTCTTCGGGATTATTTATCGCGTCTAATTGCTCAACCTGACCCTGCGGGTAGTTATCAACAACCACCTTCAAGGGTTTCAAAACCGCCATAACGCGGTGGCTGGTTTTATTCAGGTCCTCCCGCAGGCAATGTTCCAATAGCGCCATATCGATGGTGCTGTTGAATTTATTGACGCCTATGATGGCGCAAAAGCTGCGAATCGCCTCGGGCGAATAACCCCTTCTTCGCATCCCTGAAAGCGTCGGCATACGCGGGTCATTCCAGCCCTTGACGAAGCCATCCTGAACGAGTTTCAGGAGCTTACGCTTGCTCATTACCGTATATGTCAGGTTCAGCCGTGCAAACTCGATTTGCCGGGGGTGGTAAATGCCGAGGGCATCAAGATACCAGTCATATAACGGCCTGTGATTTTCAAACTCAAGCGTGCAAATCGAATGTGTGATTTGCTCAATCGAATCCTCCAAGCCGTGCGCCCAGTCGTAAGTGGGGTAAATGCACCATTTATCGCCCGTGCGGTGATGGCCGGCGTGCAGAATACGATACATAATCGGGTCGCGCATATTCAGGTTCGCGTGCGCCATATCAATTTTGGCGCGAAGCGTCTTTGAGCCGTCGGGAAATTCCCCGTTTTTCATCCGTGTAAATAAATCGAGGTTTTCCTCGATGCCGCGGTCGCGGTAAGGGCTGTTTTTGCCGGGCTGAGTCAGTGTCCCGCGGTATTGCGTAACCTCGTCGGCTGTCAGGTCGCAAACGAACGCCTTGCCTTTTTTAACAAGGTCAACCGCCCATTCATACATCTGGTCAAAGTAATCTGAAGCGAAATAAAGCCGGTCTTCCCAGTCCCAGCCGAGCCACTTTACGTCCTCAATAATCGAATCGACGTATTCCTGCTCTTCCTTTTCGGGATTGGTATCGTCGAACCGCAGGTTGCATTTGCCGTTGAAATCGGCCGCGATGCCGAAATTGAGGCATATACTTTTCGCGTGGCCGATATGCAGGTAGCCGTTCGGCTCAGGCGGAAACCGCGTATGAACCCGGCCCTGCCATTTGCCCGTTTTGCAATCCTCGGCCACTATATCCCGTATAAAATCCCGTCTGGTTTCCTTCTCGTTTTTAGGATTGTTTGAATCAGCCATTTTTTAGTGTTGTGCTTTAGTTGTTAGTTTTTGTTTTTTCCGAGGAATACTTTTACGGTTTGTGATAATCCAGGAATTTTGTTTTGAACAACGTCCCACAGAATATTGTTGTCAATGCCGAAATAATCGTGAATGAGAATATCACGCAGTCCCGCTATCTTTCGCCAGTTCACGTCCGGCATCTTGGCTCTTGTCGGAGCAGAAATGTTTTTCGCAGCTTCTCCGATAATTTCAAGATTGCGAATGACTGCGTCGTATGTCTTTTCGTCACGTAAAAGCATCGTTTTTGTTAATCCTTTGGTAAAATTCATTACTTTCTGACAGCTTTCGGCTATATCACGTAGATACATCGATTCGTCACGCGACATTGATTTTCTCCCGTTCGATTGCCTTGCGAATTTCGGGCCTTATCGCCTTGTCAGTTACAAGGTCAACATTGGTTCCCAAGAGGTCTTCAAGGTAAAATTTCAAGTCCATAAAAAGGTCAAAGGTCGTTTTGCCTTTGAATTCTACCAAAACATCTATGTCGCTCTTACGTCCTGCTTGATTTCTCGCTACCGAACCGAAAACGGAAAGCCCTTTGACCGCGAACCGCCGGCGAATAATCCGGATATTTCTCCGAAGTTTGCTCAAAACCGTCTTTCTGCTCATAATCTGCTCCTATGTCTGCTTGGATTGCGGTTGAATAATCTATCACTTTATGATTGCTCTGTCCAGTTTTGCCATTGGCTTGCCTTTTTAGTATAATGGTTTAGGTCTATTCACAGGAAAACCTATGAGCATATTATCGTCGATTGGCAATACGCCGATGGTTGAGCTTAAAAGGGTCAACCCGAACCCGAAAGTTCGCCTTATGGCCAAACTCGAAGGCAATAATCCCGCCGGGTCAATAAAAGACCGGGCCGCATTGTATATGATTACCAGGGCCGAGGAGGACGGCTCGCTAACCACAGGCAAGACCATTTTAGAGCCGACCTCCGGCAATACGGGTATCGCGCTGGCTATGATTGGCGCGGCAAAGGGATATCGGGTCAAATTAACGCTTCCCGCCTGCGTCAGCAGCGAACGCAGACACATTTTAGAGGCATTCGGGGCTGAAGTGATAATGACGCCCGCCAATGAGGGCACCGATGGCGCAATCAGAATGGCGCATCGAATCATCGAAAAAGAGCCGGATAAATATTTTATGCCCAACCAGTTTGAAAATCCCAATAACCCGCTTGCTCACTATGAAACCACAGGCCCGGAAATCTATGAGCAGACAGGGGGTAAAATCGACTATTTCGTCGCCGGTATGGGCACGACCGGAACGCTTATGGGCGTCTCCCGTTTCCTGCGTGAAAAAACCAAAAAGGCCAAAGTCGTAGGTGTTGAGCCGACGCCTCACCACACAATCCAGGGACTAAAGAATATGACCGAGTCAATAGTTCCCGAGATTTACAAACGAAACGAGCTTGACGACGTAATGCTCATCCAGGACGACGACGCATACGAAATGACGCGGCGTTTAGCCGCCGAGGAAGGTATTTTCGCGGGGATATCAAGCGGCGCAGCCGTGGCTGGGGCGGTTAAAGTCGTCAAAGATATGAAATCCGGCACGGTAGTAACGATTATTTGCGACCGCGGCGACAGGTATTTGAGCACAATGCTATTCCGCGCCGCCTGCGCAAAGTGCCCGCCGTAGTTCGTCGTGCGTTTTGCATCCTGCGTATTACGTTGCCGCCATAACTGTTTTCTTGACAGTGCCCCCCTGTTGCCTTAACCTTTGATTTTATTAAGGATTTTGAAAGATTAACGATTTATGCCAGAAAATGTCGTAACGCGATTTGCGCCGTCGCCGACGGGTTATCTGCATATAGGCGGGGCAAGGACCGCCCTGTTTAACTGGCTTTTGGCCAGGAAAACGGGCGGCAAATTCATTCTGCGCATCGAGGATACCGACCTCAAGCGCAATACCCCGACCGCCACGCAGCAGGTAATAAACGATTTACGCTGGCTGGGAATCAACTGGGACGAAGGGCCTGAAATTGACGGCCCAAACGGGCCGTATTTTCAATCCCGGCGAAGAGAAATCTACGACAAATACGCAAAACAGCTTCTCGACCAGGGCAGGGCATATTACTGTTTCGAGACCTCACAAGAGCTCGAAAAACTTCGCAAACAGGCGGAGGCGCAAAAAAAGGGTTTCGTATATCAAAGGCCGGCGGTATTGCCCACAGAAGCCGACGTCGAAAAGGCGAAATCGGAGGGCAAGCCCGTTACGGTTCGCTTCGCGATGCCCGATGGAACAATCGTTGTTAATGACCTGGTTCGAGGGGCGGTAAGTTTCAATACGGCCGAACTTGGCGATTTTATCATAATCAAGAGCGACGGTTTTCCGACGTATAATTTCGCCTGCGTCGTCGATGACGCCCTTATGGGCGTTACCCACGTAATAAGGGGTCAGGAGCATTTGATGAACACACCCTGCCAGCAGGCGCTCTGGCAGGCGCTTGGTTTCGGCGAACTGCCCAAATACGCCCATATGTCCGTTACAATAAGCGAATCGGGCGGCAAGCTCTCAAAACGCGAACGCCCGCAGGTGCTTCGCAAGGCAATCGAGGCGAGGCCAGATATTTACCTTGAGAAGCTCGCCGACGTCGGAAAAATCAACAAAGAACAGTTTAAGGGTTTTTTGGCAGGCGAAAACGTCCCCGACGTGCCGGCAGTCGAGGCAATGGCGAAATACCTTGGCGTGGAGCTGCCCGAAATAAACGTCATCGACTTTTTCAAAAGCGGCTACATTCCCGAAGCAATGGTAAACTTCATAGCGTTACTCGGCTGGAGCACGGGTGAGAAGAAAGAGATTATGCCCCTCGACGAGCTTATCGCCTCATTCGACATCACGCGACTCACCAAATCAAACAGCTTGTTCGACCGGGGCAAGCTCATCGCCTTCAATACCGAACATATCAGAATGCTGCCGAGAGAAAAACTGCTTGCTCATTTGAAGGCGTATTTGAAAGCCGTAGGTTCGCCGGTTGCACAAGCTGATGACCAGCTTCTGCTTCGACTTATCAAAATCTGCGAGGGCGCGAGGACCCTCGCGGATATCGAGCACAAGTGCAGGTTTTTGTTTGTCGCCGATGACCATATCGAATACGACCCAAAGGCCATTCAAAAAGTCCTTATGAAAGACAACGGCCTTGCGATGCTCAAAAAGGTCCGCGACAATCTCGCTGCTATGCAGGAATTTACCGAGCAGGAAATTGAGGATATGCTGCGTTCGCTCGCCAATCAACATAACGTCGGTTTAGGCAAGGTCGCCCAGCCGTTGCGAGTAGCCATTACCGGCTCAACCGTCAGCCCGCCTATTTTCGATTCCGTGCAATTGCTCGGCAGGGAACAGACATTAAAACGGATTGATAATACTGTGCGAAAATTTTCATAGCAAAGCGGGTATTAAAGCAAATAGCAAATAGTAAAAGGCAAAAATACAAAGAAAAATGAAAAAAGACAGTGAAAGCTGCCGGAAAGGAATTAAATCTTTTTAATTTTTACTGTGTATTTTTACTTTTTTATATTTACTTTTTGCTTTAGGAAGGACGTATGTCATTACTCGTAACCGGTTCAATCGGGATAGATACGATAAAGACGCCGTTTGGGGTAAGTAAAAATTGCTTAGGCGGCTCGGCTGTTTATTTCAGTATGGCCGCGAGTTTCTTTACGCCCGTCCGGTTCCTGGGGGCGATAGGAAGCGATTGCCCGTTCGATTTGAAAAAGATTTTCAAAGGCCGAAGGATTGACCTGACGGGTCTTGAGGTGCGGGAAAAAAGCAAGACCTTCCGCTGGGCCGGCTCATACCAGGGAGCAATGAACGAGGCGACAACAGACGCCGTTGAGCTCAATATCCTTGCCGAAGAGCCGCCCAGGATGCCCAATGAATATAAAGACAGCAAATTCGTATTTTTGGCCAATACCGCGCCGATTCTGCAAATCCAGCTTCTCGACCAGCTCAAAAGACCGAAATTCGTCGCAGCCGACACGATGAACCTGTGGATAAATAATAATCTGTCGGATTTGAAACGGCTTTTGAAAAAAATCGACTGCCTGATTCTAAACGAGAATGAGGCCCGGATGCTCGCGGATGAGCATAATCTCATAATCGCCGCAGGAAAAATCACGCGACTTGGGCCGTCGGTTGTGGTTATCAAGAAAGGCGAATCCGGCTCAATCATTCGCCGTAAAAACGGCGACTTATTTGTTCTGCCTGCATATCCCGCCACGCTCGTCAAAGACCCCACAGGAGCAGGCGACAGTTTCGCGGGCGGCTTTAT
>JAFGDN010000079.1 GCA_016932095.1 Sedimentisphaerales bacterium | reverse complement strand
ATTTGAGTAAAATTAAGGTCCTGTTGTTGGAGAAAGGTTTATGGTTAGAGACCAGGCAGTTGTGCGGTATTTAGATGCCCTGTTGAGAGGGGAGCGGAAAAATTCACGGTCGGTCATTGAAGAAACGCTGCAAAGCGGGACTCCGACCAACCTTGTTTATATGGAAGTTATATGGCCTGCGATGGTGGAAATAGAACGGCTGTTGCGGGCAGATAAGCTAACGCAGGCACAGGAACATCTGGCCACTCGTATAAATCGCTCGATTGTTGACCAGTTGCAGAACAAGTTGCCTCGCAGACCGGCAAGAAACAAGAAAATAGTAATATGTTGCGCACCGGATGAGCTTCAGGAGCTGGGAGGCCAGATTATAGCTGACCTGTTTGAGAGCGACGGGTGGGAAGTTCGGTTCCTGGGCGGCGGACTTACAAATGATGACATTCTTGCCTTCGTTCACGATTTTATCCCAGAAATTCTGCTTATCTACGGAACAACCCCTCGACAGGCCCCATCAGTTCGACGACTCATAGACAGGATTAAGGAGGTAAACGCTCACCCGACAATGAAAATAATGGTTTCAGGGGGACTGTTTAACCGGGCCGAGGAATTATGGCAGGAAATAGGCGCCGATGCCTTTGCCGAAACTGCCGAGCTTGCGCTGGAAATCGCCGCAGGAACCGTGCCAATCGAGCAGATATCGAGAACAATAAATCGTCGAAAGAAGAAAAGGACTGTAACCGCCGCCGAACAGCAGGAAGGACAGAAGAGCATCGCCTGCTGAACCGGAAGACAGAGGACGGAGGACAGAAGACGGAAGACGGGGGATCGGTTGTTGACGGGTTAAGTTCCCTGATGTATCGTATAGCCGGTATTTTGACGGAGATTTTATATGCGTTTTTCTGAACGAATAGGCAAAAAACAGATTCGGCAAGAGTTGTAAATAGATGAGATGGATGCCCCACTGCGGAACTGTCTTTGGAATGTAGTATCAGGTTTTGTTTTGCACAAAATCTCCGATGAACGCTTTACACATAAACATACAGGTGAATCATATCAATTAGTCAATACGATATATCGCTATTTTTTCGAGAAAGCTATTAATGAGGTAACCGATTATGCTTCCGGAATATGCGACCAAATATATAAATGGTTTTTCAAGGCAGAATGGTATGAAATCTATGATTTTTTAGAATTTATACAAGCATTTGAGGGGGTTATTGATATAAAAAAGTTCAGAGGAGCTTGTAATAGTGTTTTAGAAAACGAACATTCGGGATACAGGTTTGTGGAGAATCGGTTGGGTTACATCCTGCTCTTGAAAAAGGAATGGCTTCGATATATGGCTACACGAGCAATGCTGACGGCATAAGGCATGCGATGATTGAGGAAAGCGACTGTGATTTGGCGGATGCAAAATATATGCTGGTAAGCTGTTCGGCTTTTATAAATTATCTCATAATGAAGGCAGAAAAGGCAGGATTGCTGAAATAATCATGTCTAGTTATGTATTTTCGCTTCTTCCGCAAAAGCTGTCCGGGTTGCTCATCATTTTGCCGAGCATTTTACCAATCCGTTGGCATTTTTCCAGCAGTACCCGATGCTGTTGAGCTGTGATGTATTCGCATTCGATGGACGTATCCAGCCAGTGCTGTGTTTCGGCCTGTTCGGCGTCTGAATCCGAAAGTTTGCTTAAAAAGTGAGCCGGGTAGCGACGTTTGTGCCACGCTTCGGCGATATTACCCCCAATCGACCGGGAGGCCCGCCTAATCTGGTCTGTAAGAGAATAGGTTTCTTCTTTCGGAAATTTTTTCGATATTTCGAAAATTTCCTGCTGAAGTTCAAAGGCCAGTTTGTATACGTTAAGGTCTCTGAAACTTTCGATTTTCATGCTCTCTTCTGTCCTCCGTCCTCTGTCCTCTGTCCTCTGTTCTTCTGCAGCTTGTATTCCACAGAGTCAACAAGCGCCTGCCAGGACGCCTCGATGATATTCTCCGATACCCCGACCGTTCCCCAGATGTCGGTCTTGTCTCGCGATTCGATTATGACGCGAACCTTTGCCGCCGTGCCTTCACGCGCGTTTACGACGCGGACCTTATAGTCAAAAAGCTGCATATCCTTTATTAACGGGTAGGCGTTCTCCAGTGATTTTCGCAGGGCCGCGTCCAGCGCGTTGACGGGGCCGTCGCCTTCAGCCACTACAAGCTCGACATTGTCGCCGATTTTAAGTTTGACGGTCGCCTCTGTAACAATCCCGTTATTGCTGATTTTTTCCACGGTTGTATTGTATTTGATAAGCTCAAATGAGGGTTTATACGTCCCCATAATCTTCCTGACAAGCAGCTCGAAACTCGCCATGGCCGCCTCAAACTGGTAACCCTCGTTTTCGAGGTCCTGGACGCACGTCAGGATTTTTCTTGCGAGCTTGAAGTCCTGAGTTATTTTCGACTTTTCGAGCTCGGCAAGGATGTTTGATTTGCCGCTCAGCTCGCTTATAAGAAAACGCCGCTCGTTGCCGACAAGCTCAGGGTCGATATGCTCGTAGGTTCTTTTGCTTTTTCGCAGGGCGTCAACATGAAGACCCGCCTTATGAGCGAATGCGCTTTCCCCGACGTAGGGCATATTCATCAACGGCGTAAGGTTGCAAATCTCAAAGACGAATCTCGATACCTCGGTGAGCGTCTTGATTTTGTCCGGCGTCAGAACGTCGAAACCCATCTTCAGGGCCAGGTTCGGGATAATAGTGCAGAGATTCGCGTTGCCGCATCGTTCGCCGAGCCCGTTAATCGTCCCCTGCACCTGTCTTGCCCCTGCCTCAACGGCTGCTATCGTATTTGCAGTTGCGCAATCACAGTCGTTATGACAATGAATGCCGATTGTAACCCGGCGCAGCTCGTCGCAGACCTTTTTTGTAATATCGTAAATATCCTTCGGTATCGTCCCTCCGTTGGTATCGCACAGGATAATCGCGTCCGCTCCCGCCCCGGCAACGGCTTTTAATACGTTCATCGCGTATGTTTTATTGTCCTTGTAGCCGTCAAAAAAATGCTCGGCGTCGAACATCGTTTCCAGGCCGCGCTTCTTTAAAAACTCAATCGAGTCCGCGCACAGCGTGATATTGTCTTCGAGCGGGCATCTAAGGACGTGTGTTACCTGGAAATCCCAGGTTTTGCCCACAATTGTCGCGGCAGGGGCCTTGCACGCCGCAATCGCGTTAAGTGAGCCGTCATCTTCCGCTTGTGTATCGATTCTGCGGGTGCTGCCGAAGGCGACGGCTTTACTGTAGTTCAATCCCTGTCTTGCGACTTCAGCGAAGAATTGCGTCTCTTTTGGCCCGGACGCCGGATAGCCGCCTTCGATATATTCGACGCCAAGCTTATCGAGGCATCGTGCTATCGATAGCTTATCTTCAAGAGAAAAGCTCACACCTTCGGTCTGCATTCCGTCGCGCAGGGTTGTATCATAGATTTTTATTCTTTCCATAGCCGGCCATTGTAGCCCCTGTTTGACTCCTTGTAAAGCGCGACAGGAAAACCATTCTAAAATCAGATTGCGTAAGGAGCTGTGAATTGTTATCATACTTGTTTTATTGTTTGATAAAACATTATGTCTTTAGCGGTGATATGAATGATTTTATCTCAGATTTTACTGCCTGGCTGTGTTAAGGTGCCCCTCGAAGGGACCGACAAACACTCAATAATAACCGAGCTTGTTAACTTGCTTGAAGCCAATAAGCAGTTATTGAATAAAGATGTTGCGTTACAGGCCGTTTTGGCGCGTGAGCAGACCCGGAGCACCGGCATCGGTTCCGGCATTGCGATTCCTCACGGCAAGTGCAATGTAGTCAGGAAGCTGGTGATGGCTATAGGCATAGCCCCCCGGACGGTTGATTTTGGAAGCGTTGACGGAAAGCCCGTGGGTATCATAATTCTTTTGATTTCTCCCCTCGACCAGACGGGCCCGCATATTCAGGCGCTCGCCAAGATTAGCCGGCTTATGCTCGATGAGCAGTTCAGAGACAAGCTCCGGAACGCCGGCTCCGCCGCTGAGGTCTGCCGGCTTTTTGCCGAAAAGGAAAACGAGTAACCGGAAGACAGAGGACAGAAGACAGAGTACGGAAGGCAATTAACCCACATCTGTTCTCTGTCATCTGTCTTCAGGCCTCTGTTCCGCTCGGCGATTCCCACAGAACAAGCCCAAGCTCATGAGGATTGGTCATATCGGCGTATTGGGGCACAATGCGCACGGCCACGCCTCGTCGTCCTGAAATCTGGCAGGGGGTCAGACCGGCAAACCAGTGCTCATTGTCATGCCCGGTCGCGTTTTTGTGTTTCATTTTTATTACTGAGCCCTCGATGATGTTTCCGCGGGCATCCAGCGGGCCGTGGTAAAGTTCGACAGAGATATCTTCAGGCGTAAGCCGGCCAAGCCGAATTAATGCGCTCACCTTGAGATTTGAACCGACCTTGAGCTGTGGATTCCTCGCGTCCAGCGGCGCGGTTTCGCCGTCGCTGATTTCAACCTTAACGTCTTTGATGACCAGGTCCGACCACGTCGATACAACGTTTGTCTTCCAGTTGGCCAGCGCCTTGGCCCTGCGCATTTTGTCCGCGGTCAGATATTCCCACTTGGACTGCGCCGGCTCGTAGCATTTTTGCGCATATTCGGCGACCATTCTGCGGGTGTTGAAGCGAGGCGTTATCCACTTCATTGACTTGCGAACCCTGTGTATCCAGGCCCTCGGAAGGTTGTCCGCAGAGCGGGTATAAAACAGCGGGATGACCTCGTTTTCGAGCATATTGTATATCGCCTGCGACTCAACCATATCCTGGTATGCCGCGTCGTCGTATGTTTCGCCTGAGCCAATCGCCCAGCCCCCGTCGGGTTTGTATCCTTCGCACCACCAGCCGTCCAGCGTGCTCATATTCAACGCACCGTTCAGCGCCGCTTTCATACCGCTTGTTCCGCTGGCTTCCCACGGCCTTCGCGGGTTATTCAGCCATACGTCAACGCCCTGCACCAGCATCTTGGCGATGTTTATATCGTAGTCCTCGAGAAATACCATCCGCCGTCTGACGTCGAACTGCGTCGAAAAATGCACGACTTCTCTTATGAGCTCCTTGCCTTCGTTGTCTCTTGGGTGGGCCTTGCCTGAGAATATGAATTGCACCGGCCTTTTTACGTCGTTCAGAATTTTTGCGAGGCGCGCAGGGTCCCTGAGAATGAGGTTCGCCCTTTTGTAGCTCGCAAATCGTCTCGCGAAACCGATTGTCAGCGCCTCCGGGTCGAGAACCTCTTCGGCCCTGTTCAGCTCGCTGTGGTATGTTCCCCTTCTTTCCATCTGCGCCTTCAGCCGTCTGCGGGCAAACGCAATCAGTCGTTCCTTGCAGCGCTGGTGGCATCGCCAGAACTCCTCGTCGGAAATCTGGTCAATGTTGTTCCAAATCGGCGAATCGGTGTTTTCTTCCGTCCAGTTCGTCCCAAGATAACGCTCCAGTAGGCGGCTTATTTCCTCTGATATCCAGGTCTTAATATGCACCCCGTTTGTGATTGAAGATATTGGCACCTCGTTGGTTGGAACTCGTCTCCACAGGCACGACCACATCTCCCGCGATACCCTGCCGTGAAGCTCGCTGACGCCGTTTGTGAAGTTACTCAGACGCATCGCCAGAACCGGCATCTTGAATGATTCGCCTTCATCATCGGCCAGAATCCTGCCCATACCAATAAGCCGTCTGATATCGATGCCGAGCGAGCCGGCGTAGCTGCTGAAATATTTGTTCATAAGCTCCGTGTTGAATTCATCGACTCCCGCGCGAACCGGCGTGTGAACGGTAAAAATGGTTCCTGCCTTTACCGCCTCGGCCGCCTGGTCAAAACCGACCCCCGATTCCTGCATTATTTGCCGTATCCGCTCGAGAGCACCGAAAGCGGTATGCCCCTCGTTCAAATGGCACAGCGTCGGCTTGATGCTCATTGCCTGCAGCGCCCTCATACCGCCTATACCCATCATAATTTCCTGGCGTATTCTCATCTCGGTATCGCCGCCGTAAACCGACGTCGTAATCATACGGTCGGTCGCCGAGTTGGCCGTCAGGTTCGTGTCCAGCATATAAAGCTGTGCCCGGCCAACGGAGGCGCACCATATTTGGGCAAATACCTCTCTGCCGGGGTATTCGACCTTGATGATTAATGGCTGTCCCTTGTCGTCGCGAACCAGCTCCATCGGCATATTGTAAAAGTCGTTTTCGACGTAAACCTCCTGCTGCCACCCGTCAACGTTGAGATACTGCCGAAAATAACCCTTCTGATAAAGAAGTCCTACGCTGACGATGGGTATTCCCAGGTCTGAAGCGCTTTTGAGATGGTCGCCTGCCAGGATTCCAAGACCGCCCGCGTAAATCGGTAGGCACTCGTGAATGCCGAATTCGGCGCTGAAGTATGCAATCGTCATTTTACTTTTCTCGCCGAACGTGGATTTAAACCACGTCGGGCCTTCGAGATATGACTTCAGTTTGTCTTCGGCCTTCCTTACCTCCGCTAAAAATCCCTGGTTTTCAGCCAGCGCGTTGAGCCGTTCCTGGGGAACGCTTCCCAGTAGTTTGATTGGATTATGTCCGCTGGCAGCCCAGAGTTTGCTGTCAATCCGCTCGAATAAATCAATGAATTCGGGGTTCCAGGTCCAGAAAAGATTTCCTGCTATGAATTCCAGGCCTTTCAATCCCTCCGGCAGGGCCGGCAATACAGTGTAATTGCGTATTCTGAGCATTTTTTATAGTTTCCCCTGGCTACGGCTCGGCGTTATATATACGATGTAGCTTTGCAAATCCTCTGTAGTAACGCTGCTGCAAAGGACTAACATGTGCCTTCGCCGAGACGAGCGTGATATAAGTAGTTTTGTTTTAGGCACTAAAATACCCTTGCTATAAATCGACAAAATAGCGTCTCGCCTTTACGGTAAAAGGGCCTATATATTACTTACGCCGGCCTGGCTCAAGAGTTGATACGGCTCAAAGTTATGGATTTTTTTGGGTGTAGTTCGGAATTTCTCTTGCAACACAGAATCCGCCGGATATAGAATATCGGACGTAAGGAAAAAAAGAAAAGGTAATAACACCGAGATTTCAGGACATATTCAGGAGTGGACATTATGAGCAATTCAAGGGCAACCATATTGTTGTCCGGAATGGTCTGTTTATGGGTTTGCGGTCTTGCCTGCGGTGGTCAGATATGGTGCCCGGATTTGGCGCAGGATAACGCCGTTAATTTCAATGACTTTGTAATATTTGCCGGTAATTGGGGAAATTCCGGCTATTCGCTGCAAGGCGATTTCGACAATAACGGCTCAGTAGATATATACGACCTTAAACTGTTTGCCGACTGGTGGCTTGCCGATTATGGCTGTAAAGAGGCCGATTTTAACCTTGATTATTTCGTCAATTTCCTCGATTTCGCCAAACTTGCCGAAAAATGGCTGATTGATTCCAACGATGTAGGTTGGGGAAGCAGTTACGACCTCGATGACAGCAATTCTATCAATATCAACGACCTCCGGCTTTTTACCGAACGCTGGCTTGAGACCTGTCCTGAATCAAATGATGTATTCGACGCGTTCAAGAATGCTCTGGCAGCAGGCGATATAGAGACCGCTTTAACATTCGTTGCTGATAGTGTTCATGATCGCTATTCGCAAATTTTTCAGGTACTTGGCTCTAATCTACCCGATTGTGCCGAAGGTATGGGGAATTTAACTCTGATCTCGCAGGATGAAGGCAGGGCCGTTTATGAAATGTCCCATCAGGATGGTTCTACAACTTATAGTTTTCCCGTTGTTTTTATAAAGGACGAAGGTGGAAACTGGAAGATATATAACTTTTAACGATAATACTGGGAAAATAATATGAACGACGAAAATAAAAATACGTCTATGGGTAAATGGTCTGTTGGATTAGCAGTTACCTCTATTATCTTAGTTTCTCTTTTGTTGTTCTTGTTAATGCGCTCAGTGTGGTTTGGAAGCGATAGCGGAGAAAGTGGTTTGGCTTTCGTAGGAATAATAGGCATGGCATTATATGTATCAAGTTATATTATTTCTATAAATAGCTTAGCAGGAATAGGATTAGCAATAGGTGCAATTAAAAAAACACTTTGGCGACAAGGTAGAGCAGGCCTTCTGCTCAATATTTCATTGATGATTATCGCTTTGGCATTTTTGTTATGGTTTCACATTTCTTTATTATTAAGGAAGTAAAACAAATTAATGCTTTCGGAAAGAAAAAAGAAAATAATATTCATAACCATTTTAATAGGCGCAATAATGATAAATATTCTGCCCTTTTTGTTTTTATCTTTGCCTAAAGGTGCTTTTGCTGATTTTTTATTTGACACCGGATTAACTCGTTGGGGATGGATTCCTGCGATTGGCTTTTTGTCTGCTTCATTAACATTACTTATAATATGGAAACCATTTGTCCTAATAATACGATTATTTATTATAGTGATTTCAATATTAATGCTTATATATGATTTAATATGGTTATTTGGCATGTATATTATTTCACAGCCAGGACTTTGGGCTAGCGCCTTATCATTACAAGACAAGATGATAATTATAGGAGGTTAAGTTGTGAAAATAAATCAAATAATCTCAACGATTACGATTGCATTATTGGCTTACTGTTCAATCACCGAAGGATTCGCGGACAAAACCCACAAGTCGATTTCCGATAAGGCGATTATCTATTCCCAGGCGGACGCCTATATAAAAAATCAAATGGATTTAAGTCCAGGATTGGGAACAATGTTATTGTTAGAGCAAGGGGTTATCCCTGCAGGCGAAAGGATTCCGTATGCTCAATTCGAAGCCAGAATCAATCCTGAATTGCCATCTAATCCCTGTTCAATCCTGAATTTCCTTAAAGCAGGGGCAAATCTCGAAGATGTCCCTAATCCGAGGGCAAGACATCATTTTCATGCTCCGATTGCAAATCCGGGTGTAGCACCGCCAAATCCAAATAATGGCCTGGATAACAGAACGGACCATCCGTATTGGGCAGATACCTTTGATTTTTGGACCGGTCTTATTTATGGTCTTAGTTTCGATTTAACAGGTGCATCAGCACAATTAAGGGCAGTGGGCACAGAAGGGGCTCAATGGGAGACGGAATATTTGAACTATTATGCCTGGCCGGATACAAGGACTTATTTTTACAGGGCATTGACAAAATCAACTCTTGCCCAGAGAAATCATTACTTGGCGCTGACATTTATCTCATTGGGGCAGACGGTTCACCTTCTCGAGGATATGGGCGTTCCGGCACATACAAGGAACGATTTTGTTTATGGGCATATGATGCTAATGGATATAACTCCTAATACTTGGGGCAAAAACCCATTCGAATATTGGGTTGAAAAGCAAATTAGGGCAGACAACAATAATATACCGTCAGGGTGGTTAACCGGCTGGACACCGCAAGCGAAGGTATTTGACAAGATTTCCAAATACTGGGATATGGACGCATATTCAGGCACTTATGTTGGACTTCCATTATCATCTTGGGGACTTGCGGAACAGACAAATTATCAGTTTTATTCGACAAGCACCGGTCCCGGCTGCGCGGGGACATTATATCAGTTTCCCAATCCCTCGATGGCGCACCTGGGCAATAATCTGCGAGTGGTTGAACCGAACGGGGTAAAATTATTTTACGACGGCTCGAACTACGGCGTTTTGCATATTGCACGCATGTCATATATGAAGTTCTACGCAGACAAACACGGCATAACTCATCAATCATTCGACAATACAATTACGCCTGATGACGTCAATGTGTATCAGGATTATGTCAGGGTAACTATTCCCCGAACAATTGATTACGTAAGCGGCTTACTAAATTATTTCTTTCGGGGAAAATTTTCTGTTACCGCAAGCTGCTCTAATGCAGAATGCGACACGATAGAGATTTACATTACCAATCAGTCAGTCAATACAAACGTCAATCAGACGTTAAAAGGCGGCAGCTTCGGCCTTTATTGGGACGACGATTTAGGCAACAGAACGCAAGTTTCGGGCTTAACGGTCTTTGATTCCAATGACTCCGGCAACCCAAATCTTTGGGGTCCTTCAAAAACGTTAGCGAAAGGCGATTCCATTCGGGCTACGTTCAATAAGCCGTCATCAAGCGTTGCCAAATATACCCTCGTCTATAACGGCTCAATCAGCGCAAATCCAAATGACCCCGACCCCAACGATGTTAACGCCATTGCCGTTTGTATGTTTAATCCGCCAAGCCCGCCGGGGCCTTCTATTACCAATATTACTCCTGTGATGGGCGTCCCCGGCTCAATTTTGCTTATCGAAGGCGATGGTTTTGCAGGGACGCCATCGAATAACACAGTTCTTTTCGATGATGTTAATACGAGCTATCCGAATGTTTACGGAACGGTTACAGAAGCCGACAGTAACGGAAAATGGCTGAAAGTCGAACTGCCTGTTTTTGATGCTGAAGGCATCGAATACTATTGGGCGAACACAACCGTTACAGTTGACAGTAATACAAGCGACCCTTATCCGTTTCAGTTAACGAACTATATCTGGTGCACGGTATATATCTGGGACTGCGGGAGCTATCACGACGATGATTTCGATGTTTATCTGGATGGTGAGTACTGGTTTACAACGGTTTTTCCTCCTTGGCCGGAAGAACCAATGACGGGAGAATTTGGCTTCTGGTATGAAAATGACTACATTTATCTCGATATATATCTTTATGACAGCTACATAGATTGGGGCGGCACGCTGGGAGTTCTTATCGAACCATATGTTACTGAAGTAGTCGCTAATAGATGGAATGACGCATCGCAACAGACGGAATTTCTGTTTGACAATGATTATGACGGTGTATTTTTTGAGGAATTTCTTACCGATGTATTGACGGACGTCGGCGACGGAGTAGAAATGGACGTTTACGCGTTCCCCACATATACCGGCGATTTAGGTTCAAGCGGTATGGCCGCGATAATGATTCCTAGGAAAGGAACTACTATCGGTAAAGGCGAACGCCTGAGGCAATTTGGCCCTATCGATACATCAAGTATCAGCGTTAATAAGGATATTCCCAGAAAACGAATCGAAAAGAGAACCAGCCCTCAAAGAATCAGAACAAAAGACCGAGTAAGAATCAGGCAATAATTATTTTCGTCGGTGCCGGTGGCCCAACAAAAATACGAAAAACCCGAAACTTTGCGTTAATACGGTCGGGCATAAAAAAAGGCCTGTTTTTACAGGCCTTTGTAATGGCAGGTTTTACCTCCGCTGATGTCGTAAGAAAGCGCATTGAATAAAACCCTTCACATCCAGGTGGGCAATCGTTGCTTGTGTCCGAAAGTCCTATTTTCATTGTTAGGCGTTCCCGGGCTTCCAAGGCCTGATTTCCCATATTAGGTTTTATCGGTTTTTTCAAATTTGGCTTTCTTTACCAGCACCCCAGGGGTGCCTGCCACTATTCCTTTATACTAAATTTTAAAGAACAAATCAAGTAAAAAATGCCTTGTAGGTGTGCCGTAAAACCGCTTTTATTCGGACGTTCCGGGCCGCTGTTTGAATACGACTACTGCGCATATTCGGCTATCGCCGGCCCTTTTCTACACCGAAATTTTTTCTTTGATGCAAACGCCTTGTATCACTGGATTTGCTTCTTGCCATAAAACGTTATAAGGACTATATTTTAATATAGAGATACTGGAATTGCTGCGCCCTGACGTTTTTGCAAAGGAGACAAATGCTTACTCTCGAAAGTTTTCGCAAGACAGTCCACGACCACGTCCTGGCCGACATCTACGCAAGGGCAAGAGGTCTCTATGGCAGGCACATCGTTCACGTCAATGCCACTTACCAGGGCGGCGGAGTCGCGGAAATACTTTACTCCCTTGTTCTGCTGATGAACGACGTCGGAATCGATACCGGCTGGCGAATACTCCACGGGAGCCAGGAATTTTTTGAAACCACAAAGGGCTTTCATAACGCCCTGCAGGGCAGAAAATTTAACCTCTCAAAGGAGCACAAACGCCTCTATATGCAGGTCAACGAAAATTACGCAAAGTTCACGCACCTCGACCATGATTGCATTATCGTTCACGACCCACAGCCCCTCGGGCTGATAGCGTTCTACAAAAAACGGCAGCCCTGGATTTGGCGCTGCCATATTGACCTCACCAGTCCTCATGAGGAACTGTGGGACTGGCTCAAGGGCTTTATGATAAAATACGACCGGGTGGTCGTGTCCAATGAAAAATATGTAAAGGCACAGCTTCCCGTCAACCAGAAGGTAATTTTCCCCGCCATAAATCCCCTCACCCCCAAAAACAGGGAAATGGTGTCCAAAACCATGCTTCGCATTATAAAAAAGGCCGGAATACCGACTGATAAACCCGTCATTACACAGGTATCCCGGCTGGATCCCTGGAAAGACCCGGAGGGCGTAATCGACGTGTTCCGGCTCGTGCGGGAAAAGGTCGATTGCCGGCTTGTTCTCTGCTACAACGTCGCCACCGACGACCCCGAAGCCCTTACTATGTATCACAAGGTGATGAAAAAAGCGTCGGGTCTGACAAAAAACCACGACGTCCTGCTTGTTGTAGGCAACAATGAAATGCTCGTAAACGCCATACAAAGATTTTCAGCCGTGGTAATCCAGAAATCCATAAGAGAAGGATTCTGTCTGGCTGTAACTGAAGCGCTTTGGAAGGGAACCCCCGTTGTCGCCTCTAACGTCGGCGGTATCCCGCTCCAGGTGGAAGACGACAAAACCGGTTTTCTCCTCGAACCAGACGACAATAAGGGCTTCGCGGACCGCCTCGTTTATCTGCTGAAACACCAGAGGGAGGCCGACCGCCTCGGCAGAAACGGTAAGGAGCACGTCCGCAGAAACTTCCTCATCACCCGGCTGCTTTCCGACTACCTCGATATGCTCAATGAGATATTAACCAGGCGGTCGCGCACGGCACAGGAACACTGCGATACAAAAAGCTGATTTGACCCTGGCTGTATTTTCCTCTTAAGGCAGGTAAACTATACTCGACTCGTTGAAATCCGCGAATTTGATATTAAGGTAACTGTAGCCCGATTGCGCCGTAACGCTCGTTTCTTTTATTGCCAGCTTGAAGGAGCAGTTGTTTACGTCATAAGAGCCGGTAGCGAGCCCCGTTTCGCTGACAGCAGCGTTTTTGCAGGCGAATTTCGCTGGTTTTTTCGCAATAAAGCTGCCCGCGGGGAGGGTGAAGGTCTGCGAGTCAAGGACAATACCCACGTTCACATCGGCCAGGTTTACGTCTGCGTCTATGGATGCGAGTGCGCCTTTAATGGATAGTTTATCCGTGTACTCGTCACTGCCGCGAGTAACCTTGCACTTGTCAATCCTCAGGGAGTTTTGAACGCCCCGCATAAACTTCATCGGGACGGGTTTTCGGATGTTGGCTGTTGTCTCATTTGCCTGGGCGGCGCCGTTGTAATCGCCGACCGTCATTCGCACTATCAACGGGCACGACAGACCCGACCGGTCAACATTCTTTGCGGTAAAGAGGAATACCCCTGTCTCCGTATCGTATCTAAATGACCTCCTCGATTCGTTCTCGGTTAAAACATAGCGGTATATACCTTTCCTGAATGAATTGGCGTTAACGGGGAATACCGTTGTGCACTGCGTAAGCATATCATTCGAATCAACGCTGACTTCGATGCTGTTCGCCTCGTTCAGGTCGTCGGCCGTAATGTCTATCAGACCCTTGATGCGAATTTTTCCGAAGTTATTCCTGCGTCTGCCCGTGTTGATGGTGCATTTCGTAATTGACGCGAAATAATGGTCAAGGGCGGGATGGACCAGCTCGATTCCCTGGCCGTTCACAGGGTCGAGGTTGCGGGTATATTCCTTGTTATTGGCGTCGTTCCAGTGTTCGTGGACGCCCAGGCTTTCGATGGGAATTCCGTCGTCTTCGGGGTCGTAGATAATGCCCGCCGGCCAGTTGTTCGAATCCGCCGCCTGGTGAAGATAATCATCCACGCCGTCCATCTGCGGCCAGTAAGTGTCCGGATGATTTGCCGCCGTAAATTCCTCTTTTAAGAAGTCAAAACAAACCGATTCCAGGGCAACCAGGTCCTGGGAGGCGAAAATACTTGACGAGTAATCATTATTAAACGGCGCTGTTACCCATTTTTCCGGCCCTTCTATTGCCTCGGGGCCGCCCCAGAGACCGTCCACAATGTTAATCACGGTATTGCCTCCGAGCAACCTGTGCCCCATCAAGTCAACCTGCACACGGTATAAGCCGTAGCCCGTCCTGCTTTGGCTGACTTCGTCCGGGCTGACAAGGCCCTCGTGCAGATGCGGGGCTTCGTATCGGCAATTTGCTCCGAAAAAGTTCTTCGCGCAGGCAGTTATCCCCGCCCTTGCGTGCCCTTTGAAGCCCCCGATATTTATCATATAATTGGCTTCCGTGATGCATGTGGGAAGATAATCATTATAGACCGGCGCTAAATTGACTTCCCGTAATATCGTTCCCCGGTCGGAATAAAAAATCTCAGGATTGGCGCTGGGGACCATTTGGGTTCGTCCCCAGTTGTGGGCGCTGTGGTCGAGATATTTCACAGACAGAAATTCGTTGTGCAGGAGGTCGTAAGTGTGTTTATAGATGTGCTTCATTGGGTCGCCGACGGTAATATCCTGCTGGTGCACCCCATATACGTTCACAAGTTGCCTTAAAACAGAAAGTATTACCTGCGGCGACGTTTCTGAAATTCCGTAGAACTCGTTATATACGATGGAATAATTGCTGTTGTAGTTGCCTAACCAGGTGCTTACGGCGTTAATTTTTATCATTATTTTTTCGCCGGGGAAGTAGCCGACGTCTCCCCTGCCTTTCTTACGGTTGAAATCCCTGAACAGTGCGTCCCAGGCGGCCTCGTCCGAAATTTCACCTGTTAAGCTGCGGAGCATTTGCGAGACCATCCTGTCTATTACGGCCTGGTCATTATTTTTACTGAGGAACCAGCCGTCTTCAATGGGGGTATAGGTGTTTGTGCAATTTTCGTTGGTGGCGTTGGCGTCGTAAACCCAGACGACTCTGCCGGGATAAATGCCTTGAGCTATGCCGTTCGGTTCGTTGGGCGGCTGGGGGTCTGCAAGGACAAATTTCGCCGTTGTATGGCTCAAAGACGACCAGATACAGCCGATACTCATGCAAATGCACATTATCCCGATTGCATATCGCGCCCGAACAAAGCACTGTTTTGCCCTGCGAAACGCGACTATCGAGCCGGCCAGACCCATCAGCCAGACGATAAAGCCCGATGCCAGTGGAAATGCAACCCGCTGGCAGGGATACATCGCACGCGATGGCTTCGGAATTACCCTGATTAGAAACCATATAAGCGCAAGCAGCCCCGTTATAGGACACAGCCACATCAGCCATTGATGTTTTCTGTTGCGTTCAATTGGGTCGGCTGTTGGAGTATTAGTTGTCAGCGTTTTTTCTCCTGAAGATAATATTATTCACGCCTGCCTCACATCACTCTCTGCTCCGAATATCAACAATGCCGTTTTAATACGCTTAAAGTCCTTTCTACGAATTATTTTTATCGGCATTTTTTGGGGGGTCAGTCGAGATGAATTTTGATATCGCCCGTAGATTATCAGTGTCGCAGGGCGGGGTTTTATCCGCCGCAGGCGGATTACCTCGCCGATTCAAGCCGTTCGCAGTGCCGCGCCGAGGGATGTTGTCAGCTCGGCCAGTATGGTTTTCTCGAAGCTATCGACCTCCTCGTGGGTCAGTGTGCCGTCGGCGTCGCGGAATGATAACGAGAGCGTTACGCTCTTTCTGCCTTCGGGTACGCCTTTGCCGCGGAATATATCAACAAATTGCAGTTCTTCTAATTCGCCAGGGGCTTTCCGCTGCACCGCCGACTCGATATCCGCCCAGGGGATTTCCTCGTTTACAACTAACGACAAATCTCGCCTTATCGCAGGAAATTGCGCCAATGCTTTGACTTTTGTTGAGGCGGCCCTTAGTTTTATCAGCTCATTAAGGTCGAGCTCCGCCCCGCAAATTGTCGTATTCTTGAAATCGAACCTGTCCAGAACCTGTTGCGACGCCATCCCGATTACGCCAATCGTTGAATCGCCGGCGACGATTCTTAATCCCGACTGTGCCCAGCCGATTTCAGCCTGCGGTGAGTCCTGTCGAACCGTTGGTTCAAATTTGAAAGTCGTATCAGGAGCAATAGACCCCAGTAATCCTTCGACTACCCCGCGAATGTCCCGAAAATCACCGTCGCAGGCGAGGGCCAATCGTGTCTTTTCGTTCGGCAGTTTGCCTGCCTGTGATGGTATATATGTGTCCGCTGTTTCAAACAAGCGGCAGGGTATGTTGCCTGCGTTGTGATTGTTTTTTATTACGCCGAACAGCGAGGGCAGCACGCTTTGCCGAAGCAGGTTGTTTCCCGTCCTCGTAACGTCCTTTACCGACAGGTGCTTCTTGTTATCAGTTGCCGTGAAAAGCTCAGCCGCCCCTGCGTCGATGAAACTTATTGTTACCGTCTCATAAAATCCGCAGCCGGTCAGGTAAGTCCCGATTGTCTCAATTATCTTTTGCCTCGTATCGAGAGGCGCTACTTCGATTGTTATTTTATTCTCCGCCGGCACCCTCGCGTATCCGTAAACGCGCGCGACCTCCTCAATCAGGTCCGCCTCTCGATATACGTCGCTTCGCCAGGATGGGACACAGCAGCTTATCTGTTCGCCGGAGCGTTTCGGCCCAAAGCCCAACCTCGCCAGAATCGTCATTACCTCGTCTGCCGGCGTCTCGATACCCAAAACCCTTTTCAATCGTCCTAATCGCAGCGTCGCCTGCCTCGGTTTGGGCTTTCCGGGATATACATCAACGACACCTTTGGCCGCCTTGCCGCCTGCAACTTCGATTATCAGTTGCGTTGTTCGCCGTGATGCCCAGTCGATATTTTCGATATCGACGTTCCTTTCAAACCGAAACGACGCCTCCGAAGGCAGAGCAAGTTTGCGGGCCGTTGCCCGAACGCTAATCGGCGCAAAAAACGCATCCTCAAGCAGTATCGTCGTTGTGGCTTCGCTTACCTCGGTATCCAAACCGCCCATAATGCCCGCGACCGCCACCGGGCTTTTTGCGTCGGCAATAACAAGCATATCGCTGGTCAATTCGCATTTTGAGCCGTCTATGCTGATGATTTGCTCGCCCGCTGCCGCCTTTCGGACGATTATTTTGCCGCCAAGAATCCTCTTGTAGTCAAACGCGTGGGGCGGCTGGCCCGTCTCGAGCATCGCGTAATTCGTCGCGTCAACAACATTATTGACGCTCCGCATCCCGATTGCCTCTAAGCGCTTCCTCATCCACTCGGGCGTCGGCCCCGCCTTGACCCCCTCAATAACGCGGGCGGTATATCGCGGGCACAACGCCGGCTCTTGAATCACCACGCTCACGACCTCGCCTGCCGGCTTACCGGATTCGCCAAATTCGACTTTGGGCATTCTCACTTCCTTGCCCGTTACCGCCGCTAATTCCCGCGCAATCCCGATAAGACCCAGGCAGTCGCCCCTGTTACTGGTCACCTCAACGTCGATAACGGCATCGTCGCCGAGGTATTCGATGCCCTCGTATGGTAGCCCCAGATTGCTCAGCGTCTCGGCGATTTCCTGCGCCGAATGGTCGATTTCTATATAGTCCCGCAGCCAGCTTAGTAATACCTTCATAAGCTGGATAAGCTAATCATTCCTTCTTTCTCTGTCAACGGTTTTGATTGCGTCTGGCTGTGAAATCCTCGAAATGACCCGCCAAACGGCAAGTTCTGCAGATGAGTAACGGGCATCAAACAACTTTATCTCATTTTTTATCGCCAGTTTTCAGGTCGAGTGATTATTGAATCGCCGATTTTAACGGCATCGGGAAATTGGCATGCCAGAAGCAATTGTTCGGACATCTTGCGTCTGAAACCGGCATTTTGCCGTAATTCGAAGCTGGTGCGTCCGATTGGAAACATTACGCCTGTTTCCTTTTCAGGCGCATGATGTTGTACCGATTTGATTACAGGCAGCAAGTCGCTGTCTGCGGAAATAATAAGGGCTTTATCATATACGTTATCAATGGCATCGCCCACTATCTTCAAAGCTATATTCACATCGGTTTGCTTCTCTTCATGCGTTTTGAAATACTGCTGGCACTTGTGGCATTTAATGGTCTTTTCTAAAAAGCGACCGTGGATTGTCTCTACCCCCACGCTCCTTAAAACTTTTATATATCTTTCGTGCCTTTTTACCCCGTCAGGATGCCATCTCACCATTGTAGTAAAATAGAAGATACCCGTAATCGTATCCTTTGCGCCCGCAACGGATTCGGCAAGTTTACGATAATTGAGCCATTTGTACTTGTGGTAGGCAGGATTACCTTCGAGGGCGTAATAGACGTTGAATCCGTCTATATAGAAGCAATACCGGCTCATCCTTGACTCCTTAAATAAAAAAACCCAGACATCCGAAGAGGCCTGGGGCCTGATAGTTGCCTATCAGGGATGTATATATATTATCGCTCATAAAGACCGTTTGTTCAAGACCTATTTTTAAAGATTTTTAAGAATTTCTTTCAATCCTTCTTTTGCTGATTATTGCCGCGCCGTGGCACAAGAGCGGCGTTACCGGCTGATTTTCCTCAGCAAATCTTTCCTGGCCTGGACGCGCAGCTTGGCGTGCTCGTAGCGTCTTTTTTCCTCCGCCGTTTCAGGTAATATCGGGGCGACCGGGCAGGGGTGCTTGTCTTTATCAAGCGCCACAAAAGTCAGATGGGCCGTCGTAGCTATAACCTGTTTGGCGTCGTAAGGGTCTTCCCGGATGACTTGAACGCCGACTTCCATTGAAGTCCTGCCGACGTAATTAACAGAGGCCTTCAGCACAACGTGGTCGCCGACGCGAATCGGCTCTTTGAACGACAAAGTATCGATGCTTGCCGTTACGACCTCTTTGCCGCAATGCCTTTGGGCCGCCATTGACGCGACCATATCTATCCAGGCCACAATCGCTCCGCCGAACGCTGTCCCGTAGGGATTCGCCTGATGAGGCATCAATAGATACCTGCTCTCAACGGCGCTGTCGGATGGTTTTTTACCTTCCATATTATTCTGCCGTTTCGAAAAGCTATAAAGTTTCAGGTAAAACAAAACAAAAAGAATACTACCTCTGTTATGACTGCCAGGCAAGGGAAAGTCCGACCTGTTTTCAATGTTTCCTTCTCAGTATCACCGCACCGAGACCAAGAAGCAAAAACGTGGCGGGTTAGGGTACCTCATAGATAGAACCATGCGTCACAAAAACATCAGGATACTCTCTTTCTTCTTAATATCTTTTGCCTCCCGCGGTTTGAATCTTTCGACTATGCTCAAAACGAGTGGGCTTACCGTAGCCCAAAGGCGAATTTAATTATACCCTTTTCGGGGTTAAGGCAACGAATTGCGGGCGAAAAAGGGGCAGGTCGCTTTTTTGAAATATCCGACACCAAAAGTAACCACAAGTATCATCTACTATGCCCAATGCCCAAGCTGTGTTTTTCGCTTAAAAATACAACTTTGGCATACTTTGTCATACTTGGTCATAGGTGGTCATCTCAAAAACTGTGGTCATCTGTGGTCATCTTCATTTTTAGCGTAAAAACGCAACTTGCCATTAGCTGTCATCATCAAAAAGTAATGTCAAGTAGTATCAAGTACCGTTTTTCGCTTAAAAATGCGGGTCATATAAATCTGCTTATCAAAAAAGTAATAAAAAGCACTAAAAACTGATGAAAACTACGCTTTTTCCGTAAAAAACGTATAATTTCCGTGAAAAAAACGTTAAATTTCTTTGCAAAACCGCCCCAAACCAGCATTTTTAGCTTAATAACCATAGGATGCAAGAATGCAAGGGTGCAATGATGCAAGGTTGTTCTATTTTGCTTTATTATTGAATGACTTACTTAATAGATGCGATGTTAATCTGGGCAAGATTTATCTTTCTTTTACGGAATCATGGTTACAACGTCGAGAATCGGGCATCAGGTATCTAAAATCATAAATCAGCAATCATAAATCATAAATGACTTCATTCTTCCTTCGGTATGCAGACGCAGTCCTCAGCCGGCTCGCCGCAGCCGCTGCATACCCCGTCTTCTATCGGCGCCCCGCAAATCTCACAGGGCGAACATCCGCACGTCTGGCACATTGTTTTTCTCCTTTCTTATATCTCTTTAAGCCTTCTGTGAAATTCGTAACTATTTATTAAATAACGACTTATGTCATTATTTTTCTTGCAATCTCCTCCGCCTCGGTTATTAT
>JAFGDN010000078.1 GCA_016932095.1 Sedimentisphaerales bacterium | reverse complement strand
GTTAACTTCAACAGTATTAGCTGAAACCGTTTTCACAAAACCCAAGACGAGCCCCACAAGCCCGATTGTTATTATCGCTTTCTTCATTTTTATTCCCCCTTTCAAAAATACTTGATTTTATGTATTATATCAAAGGAAAATCGGTTTTTCAACGTATTTTTCTTCTCATAACCTGTATAAATCCGAGGCCAAGCAATAAAGCTGTAGCCGGCTCAGGAATCGTGTAGATAAAGCCGTGTGTTCCGAAAGCATCGTTGTAGTAGCCGACAATATTGCTTTCATCAATGCCAAATGCCGTCGTATTAGTTGCTCCTGGCATATCAATGGTGGTCCAGATTGACCCTTTATAGAGAAAACCATGTGCGCCACCGTACATACCAACAATGCTGTTTCCATCGATACCATATGCCATTGTATCGCTTGCACCGGGCATATTGATGGTGGTATAGGTTGACCCGTCATAAAAAAAACCGTGCGGCTCGGAATTGTAACCGTAGCTGCCAACCATATTTAGACCATCAATGCCAAATATCGTTGTGCCAAATGCCCCGGGCATATTAAGGTTAGTCCATCTTGATCCAGCGTAGAGAAAACCTTGTCTATCCAGAACAAAGTCGTCACCGTGCCAACCGACAATATTTCCGCCATCGATGCCAAACGCCATTGTGTCACAATCCTCAGACATATCGAGGGTAGTCCAGGTTGACCCGTCATAGAGAAAACCATGTAGGCCGGGGTCATCGATGTACCAACCAACAATATTGCTGCCATCAATGTCATATACGCGTGTTGAAAACGAGCTTGGCATATCGAGTGTAGTCCAAGTTGAACCGTCGTAAAGAAAACCGTGTTGTTCGGAGCCGCTCATATACCAGCCAACGATATTACCGCCATCGATGCCGGTCGCATATGTATCATCTGCCCCTGGCATATCGAGTGTAATCCAGGAACCAGCCATTGCAAGTTGAGTTATTCCAAGCATTATTACCAAAAGCCCGATTTTTGCAATTTTCCCCCATTTCCACATTGTTAAACTTCGCATAATCCCATCCTTTTAAAGATACATTATGCCATTTTTAATATATCGCTTTCGGTGAGTTTTCTTCATCCCACTCATCAGCTTACTCAAACTTGCCGAAAAGTCAAGAAATTTCTGCTTTTTTCGCGATATTTTATTTTATCCGGCCGTCAGGCGGACTTGACTTTTCATCCCCCAGCCGTTAACCTTTCCGTCGTAAAAAAAGCCCTTCCGGCAAGGGATTGCGGACTTTTCTCCGCGTTCTCGGCGGTGAAAATTATGGGCTGTTAAAGACGAACAGTTGAACAGTTAACCGCATTTGAGCATTCATTTGTTTTGTATCAACTGCTCGCCTGTTCCAATGCTCAAATGCTCTGTTGGCCAAAGGCCAACCAAGGACGACCCGGACCTATGAAACAAGGCGCTGAATTTCGCGAACGTATCGAAAACGTCGCCATACTCGATGAGCTGAAAAACTCATACCTCAATTACGCTATGAGCGTCATCGTCTCTCGGGCCCTGCCCGACGTGCGCGACGGCTTAAAACCCTCGCAAAGACGAATCCTCGTCGCGATGAACGACCTCAACCTCGGCCCGCGAAGCAAGCATCGAAAATGCGCCAAAATCGTCGGCGATACAGGCGGCAATTATCACCCCCACGGCGACCAGGCGACCTATGGCACCTTGGTCCGCCTCGCCCAGAGCTGGAATATGCGATATACCCTCGTTGACCCGCAGGGTAACTTCGGCTCTATCGACGCCGACCCCCCGGCCGCTATGCGATACACCGAGGCACGACTGACCGCCGCAGCGATGAATATGCTCGATGATTTGCAATACGATACCGTCGATTTTATTCCCAATTACGACGAAACAAGGACCGAGCCGACCGTTTTACCCTCCAAATTCCCCAACCTGCTTGTCAACGGCTCCACCGGCATCGCCGTCGGTATGGCGACCAATATCCCCCCTCATAATATCTCCGAAATTTGCGACGCCCTCCTTCTCGTCATTGACGACCCCAAATGCGGCTTCAAAGACATAATGAAAAAGCTCCCCGGCCCCGATTTCCCGACCGGAGGTATCATCTGCGGCAGACAGGGTATCGTCGATGCCTATTTCAAGGGCAAAGGACACCTCGTTTTAAGGGGTAAGGCCGAAATCGAACCCTCGAAACGGGGAAAGGAAGCCATCGTCATCACTGAAATCCCTTATATGGTCGTCAAGACCACCATCGTCTCAAAAATAGCCGACTGCGTCCGCGATGGCCAGATGCCCGAAGTCGCCGACGTCCGGGACGAATCAGACCGGCACGGCCTGAGAATCGTCGTCGAGGTCAAAAAGGACGCCGATGCAAACGTCGCGCTGAATAAACTATTCAAATACACCACCCTGCAAACCACATTCGCAATCGCAAACGTCGCGCTCGTCAATAACAGGCCCGAAACGCTCAACATTCGCCAGATGCTCGACCTGTTCATCGACCATCGCAAAGTTGTCATTCGCAGACGCAGTATATTCCTGCTCAAGCGATGTCAAAACAGGGCGCATATCCTCGAAGGCCTCATCCTCGCGGTCAGCGATATAGATGAAATAATCGAGCTCATTAAAAAATCACCCGACGCCCCGACGGCCAAAGTCAACCTGCTCAAAAAACCGTTGAAACTGGCTGAATCGGAAACCCTCCGAAAACTGCTGCCCAAAGAATTCATCAGGGAAAAGTCAAAGGAAAAACAATACCTCACAGGCCCACAGGCAGACGCCATTTTGACGATGCAGTTACAGCGATTGACCGGGCTTGAAATCGAAAAACTCGCCAAAGAATACGCCGAGCTGATGAAGCAAATCGACGGTTACGAGGCGATTTTAGGCAATGATGAGGTGCTCCTCGACGAAATTCGCAAAGACATCAATGAAATGAAGCAAAAATACGGCGATGCCAGGCGCACCGAAATAAGCGCTAAAACCATCGAATCGTTCGATATCGAAGACCTCATCACCGAGGAAGAGGTTATCGTTACCGTAAGTCATGCCGGCTACGTCAAGCGATTGCCAATCGACACCTACCGCAGGCAGGGCCGCGGCGGACAGGGCGTCATCGGCTCAGACACTAAGGAAGGCGATTTCATCGAGCATATGTTCACCGCCTCAACCCACGACTACCTCCTCATCTTCACCAACCGCGGCAAGTGCTACTGGCTCAAGGTGTATGATGTTCCCAGCTTGTCGAGGCAGAGCAGGGGCAGGAGCATAGCGAACCTGCTGAACCTCGGGGACCAGAGCATCGCCTCGATAATAAACGTTGCGAAGCTCGTCAACGAGGAAATACCCGAGGAAAACCAGCCACAGCTCGTTATGGCGACCAAAAACGGGCTTATCAAAAAGACCCGCCTTTCCGCGTACGGCCATCCCCGCTCGGTAGGCGTTACGGCTATCAAGCTCGACCCCCATGACTCCCTTATCGACGTGGCAATGACTACCGGCAAAGACCATATCGTTCTCGGAACTCGCGACGGTATGGCTATCAGGTTCGACGAGCAGCAGGTCCGCTCGATGGGCCGGGTATCGAGGGGCGTCCACGGAATCAAGCTGCGCTCAGGCGATTCGGTCGTCGATATGGTCATCGCAGAGGAAGGAGCATCGCTTTTGACCGTCTGCGAAAAGGGCTACGGCAAACGAACGTCGCTGGATAACTATCGCTCACAAAACCGCGGCGGCGTCGGCCTGATTAATATCAAGACCACCGAACGAAACGGCAAAGTAGTAGCGTTAAAGGCCGTGCAGTTCGAAGATGAGCTGATGCTGATTACCGCCAACGGCCAGATTATGCGCACCGGCCTTGACCAGATTCGCCCCATAGGCAGAAATACACAGGGCGTCCGGCTGATAAAACTAAGGGAAGGCGACAAGCTCGTTGCCGCCGCTAAAATCGGCCCGCAAATCGTAAAGGAACAAACCGACAACTCTGCAATACCAAAAGCCGAGCTTCCGCCGCCGGAAGAAACCATACCAGAGCCAGAAGAAGAAGAAATTGAAGCGGAGGACGGAGGACAGAGGACAGAAGACGGAGAACAGAAAGCGGAGCCGGAGCCGGAACCTAAACCGAAAAACAAGTCCGGCGCAGCGAAGGCAAAGTTACAGGGCAAGTCCAAAGAAAAAGGCAAGAAGAAGCGTAAATAGCACGAGATTTATGAATTATGATTTATGATTTATGATTTGAAGAACGGCTTCGGCGTAATATTGTAAATCATAAATAAAAAATAATAATTAACAAATCATATGACCACAAAGACAGCCAAAGCCCGGAAGCAAAATGAATTCGTGTTCGTAATCGAAGGCAAAGAGCAGACGCTTGTTAACGCCAAATACACCGAGCTAATTGACCGGCTGCTCCCGCCACAGGAGAGGGCAACCGGCCTTTGGATGGCAGACGCCGACAAGGTTACCGTAACCGAGGTCTTAGACGAGCTTCGCACGCTGCCTTTTTTGACCAAAAAACGAGTAGTGGTATTAAGAAACGCCGCCAAATTCCTTTCGGAAAGCGACGAGAAAAAAGATGAAAAGCAGGACGAACAGAAAAAACAAAAAGGCCACCGCGAGCCATCGAACCGGGAGCTGCTCGAAAAATATTTCGACAATCCCTGCCCTACCGGCGTCCTCGTAATGACGGTATCGAGCTGGCCGGGCACTACAAAGCTGGCAAAGAAGCTGCCCAAAATCGGGACGCTGCTCAAAGTAGTTACCCCCAAAGACGCGGAACTGCGGCGTCTTTTAACCGACTACGCGCGCGAAAGCCACGCAAAACGGCTCGATTACGGCACTGCGGATTTACTTGTCGAGACAGCGGGCGACGATATAACCCGCCTGAAGACCGAAATCGACAAATTGGCCGCATACGCCGACGACGCAAAGGCCATAACAGCCGAGGACGTCGAGGCGCTGGTGGGGCATAACCGCCTTTTCGACGCCTTTAAGGTAATCGACGCCTGTTTACAGCGAAACGCCGTCGAGGCCGTCCAGCGATTGCGCATTATGTTCGAGGCAAACAAAGACGCGGATTACACCACCGTCGGCGCGTTCGCCTATCATTTTCGCAAAATGTTTACCGCGAAAAAAATGCTCCAGGATGGTTACAGCGAATATGAAGTCGCCGGCAAGGCCAGAATCTTTTACAATAAGCAGGCCCATTTCTCGCAGCTAAAACGACTGACGCTAAAGCAAATCGGCGACCAGCTCAAGCAATTGGCCGAAACCGATTACGCTATCAAACGTGGCCAGGCCCAGCCGAGAATCGCGTTAGAACAATTGGTTTTGAAAATGGCGGGGCTGTAAATGCAAGACCACAGACACAAGACGCAAGACACAAGACACCAGACAGAGGGTAGCGGACAGGTAAGACTCAAGACACAAGACCTAAGACCCAAAACCAACACAGAAGACGGAGGACAGAAGACAGAGGAAGAAGGACAGCGGGTAGCAGACAGGTAAGATTTCAGATTTGCGATTCTTCGACTTCGCTCAGAACAGGTTGACGATTGACGATTTAATTGCGGATTGCAGATTAACCGATTGTCGTTTTTTTACAACGAAGAACACCGAGTTCCACGAAGGATTTTAGCCAAAAGGGGCACGATTTTAAATTATTTCATTCGCCGAAATTCTAACAAAGGTAAACTCTGCAAAAGATATTATCGAAATAACTGTTGGGTTGTGAGATTTTCTTGAGAGTCCTCTGAAAACGTAGGATCAACGGTAACTATCTTAACCTTTTTACTGTGAGATATAATGGAAATTTTATCTTCTGTAAGGCAGTATGTTCCCGTCTCACTTTCTGCAATAGATGTCAGGATTTTCTCCCACCCTGCTTTTCTATCTCGAGCAAGATTCGACTGAAGAATAGCGAGCCAGTTAGCTGCGCAATAAAAACGCATCGCGCTGCTATATGCTTTATGTAGTTTGAACGCTCGCATATAAGCACGGTCAATAAGAGAAATTAATCCGACCGAATCCTTGCTACTCTTGTTGGAGCCAAAGTCAGGCAATAGTTCTTCTAAAGCGTTCCAAAGTTTTATTTTGTCGGACTTTTTTACAACATCTTCGTGTCCGGCGCATAGAGCGTCTAAATATGATTTTTTAATTATGTCTTCATAAGGTTCCAAAGAGAATGGAGAAAGGAGATTCATTATTTTATCTTCAATTGCACTGAATTTTCTGGTTCCAACGGCACCGAATACGTGTTCTTTAAGAATCTCCGACAAAACGCTCAAAAGCTCTCCTCTGGCCTGGAGAGAAAGACGTTGAATAGATTCCTTGTGATAAAGAGGGCTTATCTCAAAACCTATGAAGTGTCGTCCACGTGCCTTGGCAATTTTGCAAACAGTACCACTGCCGGAAAACGGGTCGAGAACTACATCGTTCTCGTCGGTCGTGGACAAAATGATTCTGTCGGATATTTCCTCAGGAAATACTGCGATGTGTGATGTTTGGCCGTTACTTCCGAAAGCAACGCGGTCCACCTCCCAGACATTGCCTGGATTTCGACCAAAAAGGTTATTGCGAGAGTCGTAGAATTTCGTTGCCTCTCTCACTGGGAAAACATCAAACTTTGACTGTGTACTGGATTGACCGGGTTTAACCCACCAGAGGATTGTTTCATGTTTATTTGTAAATTTTGCCTTGAAAGCCATACCTCCCCAGTAACGCCAGATAATGCGGTCTTTCAAACGAAATCCCAACTTCTGAAAAAGATGGTAGGTGAGATGATCCAGAGGTGTGATATATTCCTCTTGATCTGTAGTATAACCAGTTTGCCAGAAAAGGGAGCCGCCCGGAACTAAAGATCTCATGCATTCGGATAGGACTTTTTCAATGAAATCCAAATAATCCCTCACAATGAGATTGTCATTGTAACCTTTATAATCTTTTTCGATGTTGTAAGGCGGACTCGTGTGTATCGTTCGAATCGAGTTGTCAGGGACCCTTGGAAAAAGTTCCAGGCAATCACCTAATGCAATCTGGTCAAGGATATCTATCTTGGTCATTTATTTTTTCCTGATTTTTGGAGCATTCTGGCAACCACTGGGAATACCCGCTTGAGTGTTGGACTTCCACCACCGCCGCCCATACGGGTTCCACCCAATTTCGGTGGAAGATAGAGTCTTAAAGTCCTAAACCTAAATTGTCTTGGCTCATCAATCATATCCGCATTAGAACTAAGGAAGTTTCTCCAATGTTCACGGATAGATGGATTGGAGAACTCGTATAACTCCTCACCTGGAGTGGAAGCGATTTCAGTAACAAATTGAGGGAACTGGGATAAAAATCGCAAGGAACCATAGTAACAATGTTTTACGTGTCCCTGAAGGTTATGTTTTCCCTTCTTCCCTCGAGCTATGATCTCTCGCGATACATCAGTCTTTTCTTTTTGACAGTATTCGAAGAATCCCTCGATTTCCAAGTGAAGTAAAGGAGAAGCTTTGCGAGCTGTTTTCGCGAGAGTTTTACTGAGAGTCTCTTCCGCGAGGGTAATCGCGGTGTCCATATCCTCGTCTTCTTCTACAGGATCTTCAAAGGTCTTATGTATAACATCGCTCACAATATCAACATAGGCCGAAAAGACATCTACCGGCACAGGCGCCAACCGAGACCTAAAAATCGGCAGAAACGACAGAAAGCTGGTAGCGTCGGCATCTGTCAACTCACAGATGGTTTCTATGTTGGTCGTCATAGCCGACCAAGTCAGATTCGCAGACCCTATTATCACTTTGTTGTTGGAAAAGGAATATATTTTGGCATGCAGGTCATCAGAACCGTGAAGTGTGATTTTTTTTCGCCTATCCATAATTTTTTGGACCCGGCGTTTCAATGCTTCCATATCAGCAACACCGTCTCGCCAATCGAGAGGATTTAATCGTGTCCAGAACTCCACCTCTTCTGCGGTATCGAAAAACGAGTCTAGAAGTTTAAGACCTCGCTCGGTGTAATATGGTGTGCAAATGACTCCTTTATTTGCCCCAGTAAAGGCGTTTCTGATTACATCAATACCTTTCTCGTGGAAACATATCATCCCTGAAATTCCTTACTTAATCAAATGACCTTGTTATCTGATTTAAGCATTATACTCTATAAACATCAAAATACAATTGTCTTAATTTCTTTCCGGAAAATTCAGGCTCTCTCCCGTCCTTACGCCGTCAGTATATCGTTAAAGCGAGAAGAAAGGCAAGGGGATTTTATAATTGCCGTTTGCCAATTGCCGATTGCCGATTTGGGATGCGGAGAGCGGATTTAAGAATCAGCGGACAGCGTGCAGCGTATAGCGTTTTGATACTGCTTCGCGTGTATATCGTATTTCGTAATTTGGATATGAGTCCCCTTCTCTAAGACCCCGCCCTACAACTGGATTCCCGCCTTCGCGGGAATGACCAAAAGAACCCCGCCACTCGCCAAAGGCGAAGATGGCGGGGCTAACTATATCACGAATATCCCCCTGCATTTGCACTGCATTTCATTTTTATTTTGTCAGCGGAAATTCATCGATGTAGTCCTCTCGCGGAAAATTCAGCCGTGCGAATTCGCCGTGATACTTAATGGCGGCACGGTCGTAAGCGCGGGCGGCCTCCTCCGCGGTGTCGAATCTGCCTACCCAAATTTTTTTCCCTTGACAGGTGGTCTGACTTTCGTATTTGCCTTTGTAGAGCCATACGCTTCGATATTGCGAGGTGGTATTTTTTTTCTTTCGCCTGTTGAGCATATTCTGCGAGGGGGTGGCGAAACGCAGATTATCCCTTCGATTATCGAGGGAATCAGTGTTTCGATGGTCAACCAGACGGCCTTTAGGGGCATCGGTAATCTCCCTGTGCATATAGACGGTCGATGTCTTATTCGGGCCGGTTATTTTGTGACGAATGACGTAAAAGTTACTTCCCGTGCCATAAATAATCCACTTGTAATTATTGAGCCGGTAGTAATCCTTCGGCTCAACAATCGTCCATTTCCCCTCGCCGAGGTAAATTTTGCGAAACGGCCAGCCATATTTGTATCTGCGGTAAAGCAACACCGGCCAGGTGCAAATCCGGTCAAGCCAGACCGGTATTCGTATAGTAAGGTCAGCAGTCATATTTTCTCCTGCGAAACATATTTTCGTTTCTCTATTCAATTGTTTCCTACATAAGACCGTTCCAAAAACTGGAACTAATCCGTTTGCTGCGGAACAACAATTTTCCGTTTCGCCTTGTTTCCAAGGCCCATTTCGCGGGATTTCTCTCCCCACAACTCTTGCGCTTCTGCGCTGCCCAGAACCATACGCGGTTCAAGGCCTTGCCCTGTCCTGGGCTGCTGCCTTGCCTCGGCGTTTAGCTCGGCGACGTCTTTCGACAAAGCCGGTTAGACGCAAAGGCGAAACCGGGCGGTATTATACCAAATAAAAGCCGATAGTTCAATTATTATCTAATTTTGTTGTAATTTATTTTTGTTGTTCTAACTGCTTGTATTTGCTGCTCTTATGATTGTGCATATAATCATTAAAGCGTTAAAACAGTCGAAAATCTACTCGCCGACAACAAACAGCTTTTGAAAATCAACCTACCCCCTGCCGAAACAGCGGCCTGGGTCCAGGGCGAAAGATTTCACTATTCGCAGGACAAAACAGCGGTCGGGCGAACAAATTAATAATCGTCAGCCCTGTTCGAAGAACATATTAGGGCGGCAAATTGTTTTGCCGAAAAAAATTATCAAACTTATTCTATTTTTCTTCTGTAAATAACATTCATAGTTCGATATATTATTCAGGTGAAGAAAAGCAGCTTGAACGTTAGCATCGGCTGGGATTCAAAAGTTTGAATAAGAAGGCGCTTCGCCGGTTTCGGCGAATCTTGATTTGCCCGCGAAATCGAACAGGCAATTATTCGCTGTGTCTGTCTGGCTTCTATCGCTTTCAACCTGTCAGCGTCAAGTTAAGTGCATCGACATTCGCTTCTTCTCGCGCTCGGCTGATTTCGATTTACGGGGCAAATTCGGAATAAGAATATGTGTTGTTGTGAACGTCCAGACAATTAGGGGGTAGTGCTATGAAAATCTTGCTTGTAAACCCGGACTCGCCCGGCACTTTCTGGAGTTTTAGAAACGCCCTGCGTTTTATTTCCAAGAAGGCCTCTCTTCCGCCTCTGGGGCTCTTGACCGTGGCGGCGATACTGCCTAAGGAATGGGAAAAACGGCTCGTCGATATGGTTGCGACAAAACTGCGAGACCGGGATATCAGATGGGCGGACTACGTGTTTATCACGGGTATGTTCATCCAAAGAAATTCGGCAAGGCAGGTTATAGAAAGATGCAAGAAGCTCGGAAAACCCGTTGTGGGAGGCGGACCTCTGTTTACTTCGGTTCCGGAGGAGTTTACCGACGTTGACCATTTTGTCATAAACGAGGGAGAAATTACCCTGCCGGAGTTTCTAAAAGACCTTGAACACGGTAATACCCGGCGTATTTACAAAACCCGACAGTTCGCGGATATGAAGGATTCGCCCGCCCCCTTGTGGGAGCTGGCGAATATGCGGTATTATGCCTGTATGTGCATTCAGTATTCGCGGGGCTGTCCCTTTAACTGTGACTTTTGCGACGTTACAACGATGTTCGGACATCAAATGAGAACAAAATCGAAGCAGCAGATACTTGAGGAGCTTGGCGGTATCTATTCAACCGGCTACAGGGGGCCCGTGTTTGTCGTTGACGACAACTTCATAGGAAACAGAACAAAACTGAAGCAGGAAATCCTGCCCGCGATAACTGAGTGGATGGAGAAAAAGAAATACCCCTTCTCCTTCAATACGCAGACGTCCATCAATCTTGCAGATGACGAAGACCTTATGCGCTTAATGGTCGAGGCGGGTTTTGACTGCGTTTTTATCGGGATAGAAAGCTCCGATGAGAACAGCTTGAGAGAATGTAACAAGGTTCAAAACATCGGCAGAAACCTCGTCGAATGTATCAAAAAGATTCAAAGTTTCGGTATGCAGGTCCAGGGCGGATTCATCCTCGGCTTCGACAGCGACAAGGGGACTATCTTCGAGAACCTGATAAAATTCATTCAGCAAAGCGGCATTGTAACCGCGATGGTGGGACTGCTGAACGCCCCGAAGGGGACGCAGCTCTACAAACGGCTGATGCAGGAAAACCGGCTGCTGAGAAACCCCACCGGCGACAATACGGACTTTTCAATGAATTTCGTCCCCAAGATGAAATATGAGGACCTTGTCAACGGGTATAGAAACGTCGTAAAAACGATTTACTCACACAAGCATTATTATGAAAGAATCCTGACCTTTCTCAAGAATTACAAGCCCTCCCCGAAAGTCAAAATCAGGATTCACTACCAGGACGTCAAGGCGTTTATCATGTCGATATGGCTTCTCGGGATAGTAAACAGGGGCAGGTTTTATTACTGGAAACTGATTTTCTGGACAATGCGCCGCCCACGGTATTTTCATATGGCCGTAACGCTCATAATTTACGGCTTCCACTTCCGCAAGGTATTCGAAACCTACGGCAAAATATAAACTGCCGCTTCAGCTTCTGACAACCGTGCCGCTCGCAGCGCAGCGAAGAACGGAAAGCACGGGTTCCCCTTCGCCCTGTCAAACCCGCTTGCTGCCGTTTCGCGTCAGACAGGTTCTCATCTCGTCTCCTGCAAACAACCAGTAAAACGGAGAGGGCGGGATTCGAACCCGCGGTACGGCAAGCCGCACACACGCTTTCCAAGCGTGCTCCTTCGGCCACTCGGACACCTCT
>JAFGDN010000077.1 GCA_016932095.1 Sedimentisphaerales bacterium | reverse complement strand
ATATTCATCAGGCGTTTATGACTATCGGCTGTATCAAAATCTGCTGGAACCATTTGTTAAATTATCCATTATGTTAGAGGCTCTTAGTAATTTGAATTTGCCTGCCCTCGAAATCTGTTATCGGGGGAGCGGAGTCGAATGGGCTCGCTTAAAAAGCAGGGTTCGCCGAGAACACCAAGCCGAGCAAATCTCTGCGTTCTTCGCGTGCTCTGTGGTGAATAATCCGTGCTAATCCTCTTTCGATATCTATCGCAAGGAAAGCCAAAAGCAGTCAGCTTTATAAAAAATGCGATAGCATTTGTGGGCGAAGGTGAGGCGTTCTGTCAAAGCTTGCTTTAAGAAGAACACTTACCAAGAACACAAAGCTGACTGCTTCTCTGTGGCCTTCCCTGTCCCCGCAAGTCGTAGGCGGGGATGTGCCCTCTGTGGCTAAACAAAAACAGTGTTAATCTGCGTTAATCAGCGTCTAAAAACTTCGTGTTTTCTTCGTGCCTTTGCGCCTTCGTGGTTAAAACCTTAAGAATCATTATATTGCGAAATGCTGCTCCAAAACAAGCTTTTTTAATTTTCCCGCCTTTCGTCGGTTTCAGATTTGTTTGGAACTTTATTATTTTAGTAATTGGAATTTGTTTAGGATTTAGGGTTTAGGATTTAGGATTTCTCCCCGTCTTGCGTCTTGGGTCTTGCGTCTTGGGTCTTGGGTCTTGGGTCTTGGGTCCTGTGTCTTGTTATGATTTTTTCTTTCCTTGCCCCCTGCCGCGTGTAAAAACACAGTTTTTAACGGATGGTGAACTTCTCAGGTCGTAATTTGGTCGTCAAATGCCATATTATCCCGCTAAAAGTCAAAGCAGGCCGGTTTTGAGAACCTGCCAGCACATACTGTCCGGCAAATACTTTGCCGCCGACGGCAATGGACAGGCAACTATACATTAAATCCGCCCCACGCTCTTTATCATCGCAGGCTTTTAGTTTATCTATATTAAATTCCCGCAGCTGATGTAAAAAATTGTCGAGATCATTATTATCCAGAACACATTGATGACGGCCTTTCATAATTGGCGGCCCCTTATGTGGCCAACTGGAGACCGTTGTAACCCTTCCTTTTCCATCGATATGTATCCCGAAATAATTAGGGAACATTCCTCCTGATTCACCATAAGTGATATCGATATCATCAGTCCATTTTTCAGGCAAATCTTTGGATGTTAAACTGTGCTCAAAAGGCAAATCTTCAAGCCGGATTGTTACGGCATTACTATATTGATATTGTTGAACCGGCGGACTGCCGGGGATAATTTTATTAGTCAGAAGAGCGAATTGAAGATTAATTGATGTTAAGGGCTGCTGTGTATGAAATTTTAATCGTTCCAGATAATAGGTATCTATTATTGTTTTTCCCGGCGGCAAATATCCTTCGTTAAATTCCCAGGGCTTTATATGTCCGCACAGGTCCCCAACGACAATTATATTATTATTTATATCAGTAACTTTTAAGGTCAGCATACCATTGAGCTTCTGCAGCGGAACCGGTTGTCGGCCGACATTGCGGACTTCAAGAATCAAAGGCAGACTGATATCCCGTTTATAAATATTGCCTTGCGGCGATGTTAAACGCATTCGTATATCATTGAGCGGTTCACCCCAATGCATCTGGTTTTCAACACTTTGCGAGGAATATTTTGGTTTTTCTGAAGGAAACGCGGCAAAAACTAATGGCAAAATGTTTACTAATATTACCAATAAGAATATCAGCCGGATATGTTTCGTAAATTTCATATTTAGTTCCTTCCCAATACTTTACCATTAAACCAAGGGAATATTATATTGTTAAAAGGTGCTATGGAACAAGAAAATAACCGGATTCCCTGCTGTCAAACCTAACCTCTGTCCATAGCTTGTAACTTTTCGGGAACACCCGCCAAAGACATGCGAGTGCAGGCAGGCAAGCTTTTTAATTTTTCCGCCTTTTGGCGGTTTCCTTTTAAGAATTACGATATACGAAATACGAACGACGAACGACTAATCAATCTTTTTCCTTTCCTTGCCCCCTGCCGCGCGATAAAATCAATGTTTTTAACGGGTGATGGTTCAGCCCCCTTAGTTTGCTTCGCAAACTAACAAAGGGGGTAGAAACAAGTTTCAAGGATGAAATATGGTCAGGGCAAACGCAGGGATATGTCGGGCCGAAGTAAAAGCCAGAGTTTGATTCACCGCCGAGCACGCGGAAAACGCGGAGAAGAACAAAAATCAATCTCTGCGTGCTTTGCGGCCTCTGCGGTGAAAATTGAGGCCAATAGAGGACGGGATGTGGTAACAAACGGCTTTAATGGACTGTCGGGAAAACGATTCCATTTCATAGGCGCAGCCGGAATCGGGATGTCCGGCCTGGCCGCCCTTCTGGTCAGGCACAAGGCGAACGTAACCGGCTCAGACCAGGCAGGCGGCGCCGTTATCGACCGGCTCAATAATTCAGGCGCCGACATAAAAATCGGCCATAAGGAGCATAACCTCGACCCGAAAGCAGACGCCGTCGTTATATCAGCAGCCATAAGAGAAGATAACCCCGAACTGGCGCTTGCAAGACGCTTAAACATAAGGATTTACAAATACGCCGAAATGTTAGGCAGGGTCTTTAATTTTTACTCCGGCATAGCCGTCGCCGGCACTCACGGCAAAAGCACCTCAAGCGCCTGGCTCGCCTATGTCCTTAAATTGGCCGGCCTCGAACCCACATTCATCGTCGGCGCCGATATCCCGCAGCTTGGCGGCAATTCCGGCATCGGCAAGCCCTTCGACTCTTCCGGCTCCGCTCAGGGCAAGGGCAAATGGTTCGTCGCCGAGGCCTGCGAATATGACCGCAGTTTCCTCAATCTCAAATCCCAAATCGGCTGTATCCTCAATATCGAGGCCGACCACCTCGATTACTTCAAAGACGTTGCCGAAATCGTCGAGGCCTTCCGCGATTTCGCAATGGGCGTTAAACCAGGCGGAACGTTAATCGCAAACGGCGATACTCAAAACGTCGCCAAAATTCTTACCGATTCTTGCTTAAAAGATAATAAAATTGACGTAAAAACGTTCGGTTTTACTAAAAACTGCGACTTTTTTGCCGAAAACATCGAAGAAAATACCGGTTTTTACACATTCGATGTTTACCATAACAGGGAATTGCTCGGCAGGACCAAAACAAGCATCCCCGGCAGGCACAACGTCGCCAACGCCCTCGCCGTAATTGCCGCCGCCGTCCACGCAGGCGTCGAGCCGTCAAAAGTCCTGAAATTATTGCCTCAGTTCACGGGCGTTGACCGTCGGCTGATGTTAAAGGCGCAGATTAACGGAGTAACCGTTCTCGACGATTACGCTCATCACCCCACCGAAATCAGGGCCTCGCTAAAAGCAATCAGGGAGCGTTATCGGCCGAAGCGGCTATGGTGTGTTTTTCAGCCCCATCAATACAGCAGGACAAGATTTTTACTTTATGACTTTGCTGAAAGCTTCAAACTTGCCGATATAACAATTGTGCCGGAAATTTACTTCGTCCGCGACTCAGTTCAGTCGAAAAAAGAGGTCAACGCACGGGTGCTGGTCGATAAAATAAAGGCAAACGGAAGCGACGCGATGTTTATTGACGGCTTCGACGCGATTTGCGATTATTTAATCAAAAACGTCGTCGCCGGAGACGCGGTCGTAACTATGGGCGCAGGCGATGTCTGGAAGGTGTTAGATGAATATCTTCAATGGCTTGGAAGAAATCGTTGAAAGCGGTCATCCGCTGGCGAAGGAAACGTGGTATGGTCTGGGCGGACCGGCGGATTACTTCATAAAGCCGCAGTCAATCGAGCAGCTACAGGAGGTCGTCAAACGCTGTAACGAGAACAACCTTCCGATTTACGTGCTCGGTTTCGGGTCGAACCTTCTTGTAGCCGACGAAGGCGTCAAAGGAGCGGTCATTCAGCTTAAAACCGAAAGTTTTTCGCAGATGAACTTCGACAAGGATTTCGTAACCGCCGGCGCGGGCGTCGAATTAGGGCGCCTATTGTTTACGTGCGCCAGAAAAGGGCTTTCCGGGCTCGAACCGCTGTCGGGCATCCCCGGTTCGATGGGCGGGTCGGTCAGAATGAACGCCGGGGGAAACTTCGGCGATATCGGCGCGGTCGTAGAATCCGTAACGCTGATGGACAAGGACGGCAAAATCTTTCAAAAAAGCAAGCCGGAACTGCAATTCGACTACCGCAAGACAAATATCACCACGAAATTTATTCTCGAAGCGAAAATAAATCTCACCTCGGGCAACCCAGACCAGATTACCCGCAACATCAAGGAAATATGGGTTTTCAAAAAGAACAACCAGCCGCTGAACACAATCAATTCGGGGTGCATATTCAAAAATCCCCGCGGGCTTTCAGCCGGCGCACTCATTGACCGGACCGGCCTCAAGGGACTCAGCATGGGCGGCGCCGTCGTCAGCGAAAAACACGCCAACTTTATCATCGCGCAAAAGGGGTGCACGAGCAAAGACGTTATACGGCTGATTGACCTTGTCAGGGAAAAAGTCACGAAACAATTCAATATCGAACTCGAACTTGAAATCGAAATCTGGAAATAACTATGACTTCTAATACGTATCCACTTCCAGCCAATCAAATAAAGGCGGCTGTATTAATGGGCGGCGTAAGCCGGGAACGTGAAATCAGCATGCAAAGCGGCAAATGCGTCGAGGAAGCCCTGAAAAAAGCGGGCGTGAACGTCGTAACAAGCGATATAAAACCTGACCGCCTCGAGATTCTCGACGACAAGACCATCGACGTTTTCTTTAACGCCCTTCACGGCACGTTCGGCGAAGACGGGCAGCTCCAGGAAATCCTCGAATCGAAAGGGCTTGTTTTCACGGGCAGCCCCGCGAAAGCCAGCCGGCTGGCCTTTGACAAATGGATAAGCAAAGACCTTTTCGCCTCAGTGGGCATCGTTACCCCCGACGCGGTGCTGTTTGAGACGAAATTAACGGACACCGAAGTTGAAAACAAAATCCGCCGGCTCGGGACCAAGCTGGTGGTCAAACCCCTGCGAGAAGGCAGCACAATCGGCATATCAATCACGGATACTCCTCAGCAGGCGATAGCGGCGGCGAGAAAATGCTCCGCCGAATTCGGGGATTGTATGTTCGAGAAATTCATCCCCGGCAGGGAGATGTCCGTCAGCGTAATCGGCAACCTTGCCCTTCCCATCATTGAAATTCGCCCGCAGGCCGGCATCTACGACTATCACGCCAAGTACATCGACGACAAAACGCAATACCTTTTCGACACAATAACGCAGCCCGGCATCGTCAATAAAATCCACGAAACGGCAGTCGATTGTTTTAACGTCCTGGGCTGCCGCAGCGCAGCGAGGGTCGATTTTATCCTCGCAGACGACGGCAAGCCATACGTTCTCGAAATCAACACAATACCCGGTATGACGACACATTCGCTTTTGCCCAAGGCCGCCGAGAAAGCAGGAATACCGTTCGACCAGCTTTGCCTGGCAATGGTGGAGATGGCCCAGGCCGACGCCGTCGAGAGAAATGCGGCCCGGAGGTAGTAATAATGGCCGGCAAAAGCAGCTCGTTTGTATTTTCTTCGCCAAAGGCAAAACGCGCGGCCCGCAAATCGAACGTCGCCGGCATATTTAAGGGTTTGTTTTTCTTCATTTTCCTTGCAGCCATTTTGGCGGGCTTTACGTTTCTCGACGGTTATGTAAAAAAGCAAACCGCCCCTGCCGCCGAAAACCGAACAATAGAGATTATGGGGGAAACCCCGTTCTGGGTGAGCGAAGAAATCAAAAACAGGGTTTACGCGGCAGCAACCGCTGATTCGGGCAGCATCGAGTCAAACGACCCCCGACAACAGCTTTCGGGGGCAGGCAATACCGCGGCGATAATCCAGCGAAGCGTCCAGCGGCTCGTCCCCTGGCTGGCCGACGTAAAGGTCCAGACCACTCACAACAGCGTTCAAATCTCCGGCCGCTGGCGCAAGCCCATCGCGGTGGTTACCGTGGGTTCGACTCCTTCGACAAGCTCAGGACGGACAAGCTCACCACAGGCGGGCAAAAACAAATTTTTCCTCGATTCCGACCTTGTCGTTCTCGATTATATTCCGGTCGGTGATTTACCGGTAGTTTGCGTTTCGGGACTTGAGTTCGATAAGCACCCCCCTGCCGCGGGCGAGATTTGCCAGGGCGAGGACCTGGCCGCTGCGCTGTCGGTGCTCAGCCGGCTGGAACGTATGGACGCGGCCATTTGCCCTGATACGCCTCTTCTTCGATTAATCGATAGAATAGACGTTTCGAACTTCGACGGAAGGAAACAAAAAAAAGAGCCGCATATCGTCCTCTATACCAAAGACGACGTGCAGATTATCTGGGGCGCGGAAATCGGGGCATGGCAGAGGCACCTTGAAAGCCCCGACGACGACAAATTAGCCAAGCTATATACCTACTATCAGCAGAACAAGACCCTCACAGGCGTCAAATACATCAACCTGAGAGACCCGAGGCAGACGATTTATCTGCCCATCGATAAATATTAGCCGCAGAGTTTTTTTAGCCACAGAGGACACAGAGGTCACAGAGAATTCATTAAAAACGAAGCACTAAATTCGAAATACTAAACAAGCACCAAATTACAAATAACAAAACCCAAACAAATCCCAATTACCAAAATTCAAAACTCAAAACAATAACGAACCACGGATTACCCGGATTTTCACGGATTTTTTCACCGCAGAGAACGCGGAGGACGCAGAGAAAGATTAAGATACTGGTTACGTTAAACTGTTGCGGTTACGCGTCTCGTATCGTTAAGCGTTAAGCGTATCTCGTGAATCAAAAGCGAAAAGGGAAGATTTTAGTTTCTCGTTTTGAATTTAGGCAAGGAACAGTAGTGTTTATTCAAATAGAACAAGGGGCGTGCCGGAGGTGTTCGGCCTGTTAAATACGAGGGCTACACGGAGATAATTTTCTCCGGAGTCCCGTGAGATTTCATACAATTTACCGTTATATTATAACATTTATTTTTTTCCGCTTCAAGTTTCCTTGTTTCCTCTTCAAGCAAGTCCCTGCAAATCTCCAAAGAGTGCATCCAGTTATCTCTATCCTTTTTAATATGGAAAACAATAATAGTTGAAAGAAATAAAGCAAGTGTAATAAGTATAAGCACACTTTCGACAGGCAAAAAACCAAGTAATACTAAAGGCGCAATCAGCGTTGATGCAATACACAAATTCTCCCGCGTTAGTATCAGGCCGCTAAAAGACCTTTGCATTTTTAAACTCGTCAGATTTTCCATTTTTCCACCCTTTGAAAATTATAAGAAATCATAGACCGGTGTGCAAACGTGTGTGTGTTTTTTTTAAGCGTTTTGCATTTTTTGCCGTAATGTCGCCAGTTAAAAACGCGCGTGCGCGCGTATAAGCACCGAAAGAGCCGTTTTTGAAGCAAAAAATGAGCTTTTTGAGTCCATAAAAAGGGGGATTTAATGAATCTCTGAGGCCGATTGCCGATTTTTCACCGCGGAGCACGCGGAGGACGCTGAGATTTATTATTTATGATTTAAGACGCAGATTAACACGGCATTTTTTTGACACTGATTTACACTGATTAACACTGTTTTTCTAATCCTGAATTTTTTAACTTTTTTTCACCGCAAAGCACGCCCCCTGCTTACGACTTGCAGGGGCAGGTGAGACCGCTGAGATTTATTATTTATGATTTAAGACACAGATTAACACGGCATTTTTTGACACTGATTAACACTGATTAACACTGTTTTTCTAATCCTGAATTTTTTAACTTTTTTTCACCGCGGAGGACGCTGAGATTTATTATTTATGATTGATGATTTATGATTTGGGTCCCCTGTTCTTAGCCAAGTAAGCGTCTCTCGGGGATGACGCAAGGCGTCAATTGATGATTTGAGACGCAGATTAACACAGCGTTTTTTTGACACTGATTTACACTGATTAACACTGTTTTTCAAAACCTGAATTTTCTAACTTATTCGCCTGCGGCGGGAAATCTCGTCGTGCGTCGTGCGTGGAGCGTATTGCGAAACGTAAAGCTTTCAGTTAACAACTTTGGTTTTGAATTTGAAACTTTATATTTTGCGTTTCCGAACAATTGCCGCACCAAAGCCGAGAAGCAAAAGCATGGTTGGTTCGGGGACGACAGAGACTGAGGTGCCATGAGTTTCATCAACTGTCAGTCTTTGTCCGTAATCAGCCCAAAGTCCCGCTACTGTAAATACTCCAGCACCACCAATATCAGCTGATGTGACATAAAAATCAATAGTTCCAAAGTTGTTAGCTAAAAAGTAGAGCGTTGCAACTGTGAATGGGTCTGATTGAAGCGCAGCAAGATCACTTGACTGCAACCAATAGCTTATTTCAGCAACGCGAACGATGTCCAAAGACTCATTTTCATAAACTCCCCAAATTGCTGTTGTATCAGTTCCAGGCACTCCTAAAGCTCCGGCAAAGACGTCTTTAATTGGAGTTGATTCTGTAAGGTCTGATATAAGAAGATGGTCAAAGTAAACACCTATCCTGTAGTCGCCAACAGGTTCTGTCGCCCCACCCAATCTGATATCAACTGTGAAGGTATCACCAATTGAGACTGTGTTTGAAGAAGTAATCAAGTATGTAGATAAATTGGCATTCACAGAGATTGCGGCATACAGGGTTAAGTAAACAATTAGTAGGTATCTTAAAGGTCTCATCTTTCGTTCTTTCAAAAATTGTTGCTTTTTCATTTTCTTCTCCTTTTGAAATAGGACCAAATAAATTATCGGCTTTTTAGCTTTTTGAACCGCAGTAAAAGCAGTCTTATCGCTATATAGACCGTTTCCCGTTAATAAGACGCTACCTTCAGTTTGAAATCGGAACGGCGATTAGCAACCGGCAAGCGGAAGTTATTCGTTGAAAAGCAAGTAATTAAATGAATATTGAATTAACAACGAAAACTTCTTATGCTGGCACAAACAGTGGTTCCTGTTTCATACAAAACGTATAATCATTATTGGGCTACGGATGAAGTAAAGATAGCCAAAAAGCCTAAGGAGAACACATGGGTATTAATCAAACTATATTTGATTCTATTAAAGACCTTCTGAATACGTATGATGACAAAGGCTACTACTGCAACAAAGATGATATCGAAAGCTTTCTCAAGACACGAGAGTTCACAAAGCGTCAAAAGGCAGTTATTTCAATTATCGGTAAGATTATGACTACTCATGGCAAAAAGCCACTCATAGGGACTATCTCTGAATTGGCACGAGTGGAATATGGGACACGTGAACTGAAGCCATTTGTGAGAGATCACGTAGTGCACGCGATGCTCAGTTTTCTCCTTGGAATATACATAAACGAAAATCTCCTTAAGCTATCGCACTGCGATGTAAAACCCTTTCCGTGGAAGGTCGCAGGTCTATTCCATGACATAGGATATCCTATGCAGATAGCGAGCAATATTCACGAACCGTTCACTAAAAAGATAAACGAAATCAAGCGTGACCTCGGAGTGTCAGCACCGGACGTGTCTTTTAAAGTAATTCCTGAAGGTCTTGACAAATTGACATACGGGGCAAACACTTTGGAGCTATTTCAGGATCAACTTGACAAGTGGGAATTGAAAATCGATGCGAACAAGGAGTATAAAGCTATGGTCGATTCCGGTCAGATTTCTCACGGCATTATCAGTTCGTTGTCTGTTCTGCATGTTATTGATCTAATGTATCAAAAGTATAACCCTGAACGCAAGGACGAATGTACCGATCAATATGATATTCCTTGGGGTCAGTTATACTTTAAGAATGATGTTGTTCCTGCTTGCGCTGCTATCTTTGTTCACGATCTGGACCACTGTTTGAAAAAATCTCCTTTAGATAGAAAACGAGCACCATTGGCTTTTCTTCTGAAACTATCGGATTGTTTGCAGGAATGGGAACGCCCAAATGCTGACCAACACATAGGAGTCTCGAACGATAGGTTCGGCATCCATATCGCTAACGGCAAGCTTGAGTTTACTGTCGACGACAAAAAACGAAGAGACAAAATAGAGAAAGAGATCAAATCTTCGCTTGTAGCGCCGGATATTGAAGTGGTCTAAGAGGGCGAACCGTGCTACGCAATCTGCATCAGTTCTTTTCGAGCCTTTTTGTGGCAATTAAATTCAGTGTAAATCCTATGAAGCAGAGCCGTGTCGAAATACTTGTCGTTCTTCCTATTCGACGGTGAGCTTTTTGTGCGACTGGACGCACTGGCGAAGGCAAAGATTGACCAGGTTTTGATAAGGGATGCCGGTTTCTTCGGCCATTTGCTTGAAGTAGTCAATCACATCGACGCCCAGACGCAGAGTTACCTGCTTTTTGAGCTGTTTGGCGTAAGGATTCCGTCTGCCCCGCATTTTTGAAAAATCGTATTCTTTTCTCATAGCAAGCTTTTAAGCCCATTTTATTTTTTACTCTGCGTTCTCAGCGTGCTCGGCGGTGAAATCTTGTAACACCGTCGGCAATTCGATGTATCGATAGGGGATTTGAAATTTTTCGCACAGGGCCTTGAATTTTTTTATAACTTTTTCAGTCAATTCGCTTTGAAAATCGGCGCGGCCTTTGCAGGAGAAAATGCGGCAGCCGGCGAAACGATAAGGATAAACCGTGCATTTATGGTTGACCTGAAAGCTACATCGACTGATTGCCGTTTGAGATTGCTTCCCCCTCGGCAAGCTCGGGGTCGCAATAACAGGTGAACCTGCAATTTTTTCCGCGAAATACAGTATCTCAGGGGTTGTTACAAAAAGCTTGTGCCCGTAGGACTCGAAATCGCAACATTTTCCGCAAAGGCCGCAAATCCCCGCGGCGGCGTTGTCGCTTAACTGCTTATCCACCCAGGCGTAAGTCCGTTCAACTTCACGTATGAGCTCATTACGGCTGCTCATTTTGCCACCATCGTGTATTATCTCTTTTTGATTGTATCTGCCCGAAGCTGTATAAAGAGCCGCGATTTATACCCGGGCATTTTTGTCCGGCGGTATTCCAGCAACCGGGGCTTGAGAGGTTTCCCGTCCAAAAGGGCCAGGTCCGGCACTGGCTCGGCCTGACGGGATATATCGAACACTGCCTGCCTGCATTAGCCGTTTTGAGGAATATACAATCCCGTGTATGCACGTCTTCGATGATTGTCATACGCAGGCCGACACGCCTGAGGAACCTCTTCTTCAGGTCGCCAGCCGACATATTCAAATACCGGGCAATAAGCTTTATCTCAGGCCTGCTGACCCAGATATATCCTTCAGCAGGGCCGGAACAGCACCTGCCGCACTGAAGACACTCAAAATGCAGACCGGCTGCATACCAGTAATACTTGTTATCATCGTTCACAAGAGATATTCTACCGCAGAGCACGCAGAGACCGCAGAGAAAAATTGTAAATGAAAAAATAACAAATTCGAAATCCCAAATAACAAACAAATCACAATAACCAAAACTTCAAACTCCAAACGGCTGACGCCCTTTGGTTTGATTATTCCGTTATTTGAATTTGGAACTTATACAGGATTTGCTTTTTTGGATTTGCAATTTGTTTGTAGTTTTGGATTTGTTGCTTGAAATTTTAATCTATCTTCGCCACTCGGGCTTTCGGACCATAAGGGGAGGCATAAGATTTGACCTGATAATACGCCGTTTATTGCCGCTGAAACACCGGCTGCTCGGATACCACCGTATCGTGTAAATCTGCGGTTGTAACAAAAGACCGCCTGTTTTTTCCTTTGAAAACATCATTAAAGCCCTTATCACCAACCTGCACCTTTTTGCGTTATTGTGATATCGGCTCAAACATACCTCGACTTTAGACGCTTCAGGATAAAGGACTTAACGCTGTTTTTACAGGTTTACAGGCACGCCTTTGTCTCGCAGGTATTCCTTCATCTGCCTTATTGAATATTTGCCGAAATGCGCGATAGACGCCACCAAAACCGCGTCGGCATGCCCCTGTTCTATTGCCTCAAAAAGATGCTCCAGTGTTCCGGCCCCGCCTGAGGCAATCACAGGTATTGTTACAGCGTCTGCTATCGCCTTTGTCATCGGTATATCGTATCCCGTCTGCATCCCGTCGGTATCCATACTCGTAGGCAGTATTGCGCCCGCTCCGAGTTCCTGCGCCCGTTTGGCCCATTTCACGGCGTCCTTTCCAGTGCCGGCCGTGCCGCCTTTTACCATAACCTCGAAGCCGGAAGGCAAATCGGGATTTTTCCGCGTATCTATGGCTATGGTAATCCTCGCTGACCCGAATTCCCGCACCGCTTCCTGGATAAACTTCGGCTTCTTCACCGCCGCTGTATTAACAGAAACCTTCGACACCCCGATATTCAGAATCTCCTCGATATGCCTGCACGTATTTATCCCGCCGCCAACCGTGAGCGGTATCGTTATTCTTTCCACGGTGCGTCTCACCGCCTCCAAAAGCGGCTTACGGTTCTCCAGCGTAGCGTTTATGTCTAAAAAGACCAGCTCATCCGCTCCCGCCCTGCTGTATGCCTCGCCGTTTTCCGCCGGGTCGCCCAAGTCCTTGAGCTCCACGAATTTCACGCCTTTTACCAGCCGGCCGTTCTTCACGTCAAGACAGGGTATAATTCTTCTGTAATCCATAAAATATCCTTTGCAATTATTCGTTTCTAAAACTTTATTCCTCCCCTCGGGATACAATAATACAACCACGGCTCAACTTTTTCGAGAACTTTTTTTAAATTCTGCCCGCCGCCGCAAGCTTTACCCCGGCTTAATCAAATGCCTCACTGAAAGCGGTTTGAATGTGCCCCCAGTCCATCGGGTTCATATCCAGCTCAACAAGCTCAATTTTACTGAAATACCAGGCGTTATTCTGCTTTACTAAATCCGCATCAAGTTTGAAAATCATCTGCTTTTGGAAATCGTAAACGGGGCCTTGCGGGTCAAAAACAACACGAATCGTGAAAACCGCCTTTGCGCCCGGTGAATTGACTTCGAGAGAAATAATCCTCGGCACGTTCTTTTCGATTATCGGCTCATCGAGACGAAAATTCAGCCGCGTTAAAAGTTCCTGTTTGGAATCATTGAGCGAGTCACGGTAGTCGTTGGCGATAAGCCGCCCTATCGCTTCTACGTCTTCATTCTGGGCCGCTTCGGCAATTTGGTGAATAGCCGCTTTAATCTTCTCAGTGTCGGTCTTAACGAAATAATCCATCCCGAACGCCGCTAAAACAATAACGGCAGTTACCGCCAGCAGCCGCCATTTACCGCCCTTGGGCTTAAAAACGGTCATTCCAAGCAACACAACTCCCGCAACAATCAAAAGCAGCCACGGCTGTTCATATATATTCATCATAGGTTTTCCCGAACAAAACCTGTTTAACTCGCCCGTTTCTCACCTTGCAATCCTATTCTGCCGAGCTTCTTGCGCAGGCGTTTGGTTCTCTTATAATCAGTCATATCCGGCGCCAACGCCGTTACGCTTATAAAACCCTCGATAAGCGCAACCGTGTCGGTCTGCGCATCGTCAAACGGATGAGGCCCTCCGGCAAGCTGATAAACCGTCTGCCCGTTTTCATCTTTCTGCGGCTCATAATACTCGTCGAAAGCCCTATTCGACTGCGGCACCACCTTTATCCCCCGCGGGCTTCCCTGCGAAAGCAAAGGAATGTTTATATTCACGACCGCTCCCTGCTCTACCGGTAAAAGCTGCTTCAGTATTTGGACGCAATATTTTGCCGCGGCCGTGTAATCCATCTGTTCTTCGGCTGCAACGCTCATCGCCACCGACGGTATCCCTAATAAAACCCCCTCCATTGCCGCGGCAACGGTCCCCGAATAATAAACGTTAATCCCCGTGTTTGCACCGTTATTTATTCCCGCCACGAGCACATCAAAGGGTTCTTCGCACAACTGCATCACCGCCAGTTTCACGCAATCCGCGGGCGACCCCTCGATACTGTATCCCGTGAAAAGCCCGTTGACGTCAACTTTGTTGCAGACAATCGGCCTGTTGAAAGTGATGCTGTGGCTCGTCCCCGACCGGCTGGCGTCAGGCGCAACAACGCTGACGCTGCCGAGCGTTATAAGCTCCTTGTATATCGCCGATAAACCCGGCGCAAAAATCCCGTCGTCATTTGTTAAAAGTATGTTCATTTTCCTATTGATTATTTATGATTGATGATTGATTATCAATACCATTATGAAAAAATATCTACCAGGCGAACATTGTATTCTGATGTCCAGGGATGAGGTTCGTGCCTTCGACAACAGGGCAATCAACGAGCTTGGCATTCCCGGCGCAGTTCTTATGGAAAACGCCGGCAGAAGCTGCGCCTTGTTTATTGTGGAGAAATTATCCGGTAAAAAGAATCCCAAGGTGTGCCTGTTCTGCGGCACGGGAAACAACGGCGGCGATGGATTTGTTATCGCAAGGCACCTGTTCAATCACGGCCTTATCCCCCTTGTTCTTATCTGCGGGCAGCGCTCAAAAATAAAAGGCGACGCCGGCCTCAATCTCAACATAATCGAACGTCTCGGCATTCAAATTATGAGCTTACCCCCCGCCGACGTCATTGATTTCAAAACCCGCGTCGCCGCCTTCGCCGGAAACGCAGATATGATTGTAGATGCAATCTTCGGAACCGGCCTTGAGGGAACCCCGCGTGATGAATACAGGAAACTAATTGAGGCCATAAACGAATCCCAAAAGGGTTGCTTTGAATTGAATCGCCCCGTCCTTGCCGTTGATATACCTTCAGGACTCGACTGCGATACGGGGCAGCCGCTCGGCGCCGCGATAAAAGCAAACTGGACGGTTACCTTCGCGGCCGTAAAAAAGGGACTTGCCATCGAAACGGCGAGGAATTACACCGGCGAAATTTTCGTCGCCTCCATCGGTATCGACCCAAGATACAAAGTTGGTCCTTAAAAGACGCCCGGTCTGCCCGACATCGTCTTGTAGCCGACAAAATACAGGAAACGTTCGAGATTCAGTATCGGTATCGAAAGCGCCTGTGCCTGGCTCTGTATCCGCGTATATTTCGCCTGGCGTTCCAGCGCCTTTTCATACTTCTCCATTGCGTCGGGATAAATCGACGTCTCTTCGAGCGTCGGCTTGGGCGGTATCTCCGGCGTCGAGCCCAAAACCACAAAATCAGTGTTCACCGTCATTGTATCTGAAACCTTGCCGCCCCATTTCTCCACGAGAGCGATGAGTTTCTCGACTGCATCCGCGTCTGCTGTGCCGTTACCATTGAGGTCAAAATCGCCGACAATCACAAAAGTGTTCACCTTTTTCGCGTCCCAGATAACGTTTGCGATTATATCATCGACAACTATCGGGTTCTTCGGCTCGCTTCGAATGATTCTCGCCTGTGAGATGGTATCGTCTATGCTGAAAATCTCGATTTCCGCCTTGCCCTTGCCGGTCTTGGGGATTGGCTGGCCCTTGTCGTATACAGAAAAAGTCAGCCCGCGATAAATATGGTCGTTTTGGCCCAGGTTTATGTGGACTATTTTGTTCTGGTTGTCAATCACAATCACCTTGCCATCGGGCTCAAACGCCTTGACCTCGGCGTCCGGCGGCGGCTTCAACGGATATACACTCTCCCTCAATATCTCTTTGATACGCTCATCGGCCAATTTAAGCTCCGCCTGGGTCCTCAAAAGCTGTTTATTAAGCTCCTCCCTGTCGCTCCTTTCCTGCTCAAGCTTGCTGTAAAGGTCCTTTACCTGGGCTTCTGTTTTCTTTTCCAGAAGTCCCTTCAATTCATCGTAACCGGCCCGGGCTGTTTCATATTGCTTCTGGAATTTTTCCTTCTCTTCCAATAACACTTTTTCCTTGTCCACACTGGCCTTCATCGCGTCGTCGAACCTCTTTTGTAACGTATCAAGCTGTTCTTTTGCCGCCTTTTCGGCGTTCGAGGCGATTTTCAAGGCGGCCGTCAGCTTATCGCTCACTTGTAAAAGCGAAGCGTTCGGGTCTAAGTTGTTAAAGTCAGGAAATTGCTTCGAAAGGCCCACTACAACCCCTCGCACCTTTGCGCTCGCCTCCTGAACCTTTACCTCAGCCGAGGACTCCGTGGGTAAACCCGGAACGATTAGCGATATGCTCTGGTCGAGATAATCGAGCATAGCACGCAGCCGGCTTTTGCCGGATTGTGCACTCCCGACCAGCGTTCCGATTCTCTGGATTTCGCTCTGATTGGCCACCTCATCGAGGCGTTTCTGCGCCATATCAGCCAAAGCCCGCTGGTCCTCGAATCTCAGGTAAAAAATAATCGCCGCCGTCGTCGCTATAACAAATAACAGGACAAACGCTATCAGCGCATACAAGGTATTATCGCCCGTGGTTTTCTTTCCTATTGGCATATTATTAGCTCCTTAGAAACACTAAAACTTGGTTCTTACAGGGTTTGTAATCCTTATATTATCGTCAGAAATCCCCCCCAAGTCAACTAAAAACCACCTATTGCCAACAGGCGTTATTTGACAAGTAAAAAACGGGTTGTTTGCGTCGGTATTGCTGGCGTTAAAAACTGACTTTTGGCGCCTCTTTTTCGGCTGCCGAGGTCCCAAAAAAGTCCCGTTTATTGAAAGCGAAAATGCCCGCCACGATATTTGACGGGAACATTTGAATCTTATTATTGAAAAACAGGACCTGGTCGTTATAGGCCTGGCGTGCAAAGGCGATTTTGTTCTCCGTGCTGGACAATTCCTCCTGCAATGCCAGGAAATTCTGATTGGCCTTCAGGTCGGGGTAATTTTCAACCACTAACATGAATTTGCTCAATGCCTCGCCGAGAATTCCTTCAGCTTTTGAGGCGTCGCTTACCGATTTTGCCCCCATTGCCTGTGCCCGTGCGTTTGTTACCGCCTCGAACGTCTCGCGTTCGTGCTTCATATAGGCCTTGGCCGTCTCGACAAGGTTGGGAATCAGGTCGTGCCGTCGCTTTAACTGCACGTCAATCTGCGACCAGGAATTATCGACCTGGTTGCGAAGTCCGACAAGCGCGTTGTAAACCGCAATAACAAATAGTACCAACAAAACCAGGACAGCTAATATTGCCAGCAAAACAATCATCGCCATACCCATAAACTCTCTCCTTTAATAAGCCCGCCTTTGGCGGGTAAACCTTAATGTCCTCTTACGCATTATTCCCCTATATAAGCAAAAAAATCCCCCCGGTCAACTCTTTTCCTATAAAAAGCCGGCATAGGAAAGGAACATAGTATCCCCCTGATAAGGATAGGGTATATGACGGATAGATGCTGGAAAGAGGTAGAACGGATATGGCGAGTTCCGGGGGCTATCCCAGAACTTACGGCAAAATAGAAAAGGAAGAAAAAACGGCATTTGGCAATTTGGGGAAATGATTTTAGGACGACCTGTATCTATCAGACGAGTAAAAAAAGCCGGCCTGTTTTTCACAGGCCGGCCAAATCTCCCAATCCTGCTGATTTCACGAGCTACTGTTGCTGTTTTTGCTGCGCTTCCTTTTTCTCCCGCTGGATTGCTTCATAAACCTCTTTGCGATGCACCGATATGCTTTTCGGCGCCGTTATACCAAGCCGAACCTTGTCTCCTCTGACATCCACAATAGTAACTTCCACGTCGTCGCCTATCATTATCGACTCATCTTTTTGTCTGCTCAGCACCAGCATTAACAACTCCTTTTGTAATATGGGTCGTCATCACTATTTTACGTAACCTATAAAGTCCCTGTTCAACAATAACCTTTGCTTTAGCCGACCCATAAATCCCATTCTTTCTTCGGCTAAATTTAAAGTCGAAAACAACGATTTTTTATTCATAAATTACATTCAGGTCTCATTATGGGACGGTTGATATGTAAGTTCTTATAGCACAAGAAGTTGCATTAAAAAAAAGAGTCAAAAAAAGATATGACTGCGGTCTATGGAACCGTGGATTTGGCCGGCTTATAAACCGAATTTATGCCAGTAGTCGATACGAATGCCTATCCAGTATCCGGCGATTGCGCCGATTGTCCCGTATGAAACCATTTGAATCGGCAATACCGCCAGCGTCGCGTGCGGGAAAAATACTGCAGGCCAATTGTTGGCAAAATACGCCATAACGTCCTGCCTGCCATAAAACATTATTGCAAAAGGACTTACTAAACAGGTTGAAATGATGACGGGTACATAACCGAGATTGAGAACTTCTTTAACCAGAAAGCCGGCAATTCCAAACGATACCAGTAACGCCAGAACAATCTGTGCCAACACGGGCTGTCCTACCGCCGTATTGACGCCAGCGTCGGTAACGCTGAAATCACGCGCGAATATCCCGATAAAAAACTGTGATACCACAACCGAACCCAAAACGGCAAGCGCCGGATTCACAAAATAAAGAGCATCGCGTTTTACCGGCTTACTCGCGGACTCATTTCCGTAATCGGCCGAATGAGTAATCCGAGAAGCGAGCAAAACACCCAAAAAGCCAGCCCCTACAACAGCCAGCCAAAGCAATGCCTCCCAGCGCATTCGCGATAAAAGCTCCTCTCGCTGCGTAACAGTGGGATTGAGCTGGAATAATTTCCCCATATCGCCGCTTTTCGCCGCCAGGTACGCAAGCCCTGCCGGCGCCGCAAATACGCCGATTTGACTTCCCATCGGCCAGCAAAAGAAATATGAAACAAACCCGCTGACAAATCCAAGCACGATTAAGACAATTGTGTCACTATTGCTAATAGCGCCACTGACGATGGACACCACTCCAAACGGTTCAACCGGTGCAACAAGCGGCCAGCCCAATACCCCTATCAGAGCGATACCCACCGCCGCCGCCAGTCCTATCCTCAGCTTTATAGGCCACGTCAGTTCCATTATTTCGTTCACCATTTTTAATCATCGGTAAGATAACACAGAAATTACCCTACGGCAACGACAAATATCGTTTTCAAACGGGCGCTATTCTTCTTTGAAGGCGGTTTCGTATATCGTAAACCGGTTGCCCCCGCGTATTCTTGTCGAAGACAGGAGCGGGAGCAACCGAATTAACGCGAACCGCCGAAGTTTCCTTCAAAATCGAATCTTACACTTTTCAAATAATCCCGCAAATTTTCATTTGCCGTCCTTAAGTATTGAGGTTATGATAGCAGCGGCTTTGAAATAATGGAGCGGCTGGATGTCCGGCTGCGAGCTTTTTAAGTTCTTAATCGAAAGGAGTTTTGTTGTGAATCTTTATGTCGGTAATCTGGCGCGTGAAGTAACCGAAGACGACCTTAAACAGGCCTTCGAAGCCCATGGGCAGGTCACTTCAGTCAATATCATTAAAGATAAGTTCAGCGGAGAGCCGAGGGGCTTCGGCTTCGTCGAGATGCCCGGAAAGGCAGAGGCGACCGCGGCGATGGAGGCGCTCAACGGCACGGACCTTAAGGGGCGCTCCATTGTCGTCAACGAGGCAAGACCACGCGAAGAAAGGCCACGCGGCGGCGGGCGCGGTCGCGGCGGATACGGCGGCGGCGGCGGTCGCGGCGGATACGGCGGCGGCGGCGGTCGCGGCGGACGGGACAGAGGTTACTAATCACGTTAAAGCTCGTAACCACGATTCAAAAAAACTCCTGATTCCTGGCAGCGGAAAGGGCTTTTCAAGAATCCCCGATTGCCGATAGTCCACTTGAACGGGGCTTCGGGTGATATTGAACATTCCTGTGCCATAAAAACATCGAGCTGATTGTATGAGTAACTTTATTGTTCTGGTTAAGCAGGTCCCTGACGTATCGCAGATAACAGATAACGCCTTCGACCCGAGTACCGGTACGCTTATACGTGCGCGCCTCGCAAGCGTCATAAACGAGCTTGACACACAGGCAATGGCCTTTGCCAACAGGATGCGTAATCTCAACGGCGACGCCGACTCAAAAATCGTCGCCCTGAGTATGGGCCCCCCTATGGCTGAAGATGTCCTGCGGTATGCCCTCAGCAGATGCGCCGATACCGTTATCCTGCTCACAGACAAGGCCCTCGGCGGCGCCGATACCGTTGCAACCGCCAATCCTCTCGCGTTTTCCATTCGCAAAATCGTCAAAGAGATTTTCAACGGCGACAACAATTACTTCGTCGTCTCCGGTATGCAATCCGTTGACGGCGATACCGCCCAGGTGCCACCGCAAATCGCCGAAGAACTGGGGCTTCCCTGCATCGCATACGCGACTGATTGCCGGCTAAATAACGGGCGATTCGAATTTACCCGCATCATCAGCGGCGGCTCGCAAATCGTCGCCGCGAAACGCCCCCCTGCCGTCGTTACCGTCGCCAAATACGAATACCCCCTTTTCGCGACCTTCGCCGCCTCAAGACGCGCCGGCAAAACAAAAGTCATTACCTGGTCGGCCGCCGATATTAACGCCACGCTCATCGGCACAAAGGGCTCGAAAACATGGGTCATTCGCGTCTTCCCCCCCGGTAAAACAAACAGAAAATGCCGGTGTCTGACCGATGCCAAATCTTTGGCTGATGTAATTATCGAAAGCGTCAAATCTCAAAAAAGCGGCGACGAGTCAGATAAACAAATTTCAGGTTATATCCTCCCTTCAAAACGAAAAGACCATTTTGACAGGACGTTTGAAGGCACCGCCAAGGAGGTCGAGGACTACAAAATTCTCACTAACAAGCTGCGGGAACTGGGCATAACCGCTATCAGCTCAATAGACGAGTCAATAAAGGAAAAAATTCTCGCCGCCGCCGGCGAAAACTTTCATAAAAACACCCTCGACGATATGTTGGCCGGCCTTCAGGTCGCCGAACCGAGCTACAAAGGCGAGGTCTGGGTCGTCGCTGAGCATCGTGATAACATCATTCATCCTGCGACCTTCGAGCTTATAGGAAAGGCAAGAGACCTTGCCGACTCGCTTGAAACAAAGGTCGGCGTCGTAATCGCGGGCCACAAACTACCCCCCCTTACGCAATCCCTCATCGCCGCAGGCGCAGACAACGTCTATTTAATCGACGACCCCCTGCTGGGCGAGTTCGACCCCCTCTCTCATCGCAAGGTCATCGCCGACGCCGTCAGCAAATACCGGCCGCAAATCGTCCTCTACGCCGCCACCCCCCAGGGCAGGGTCCTCGCCCCGCTGATTTCTTACAGGGTCGGCTGCGGCCTGACCGCCGACTGCACATCCTTCGACATCCGCGACAGCTCCCGTAAAGGCCAGTTCGCAGTCCTCCTGCAAACCCGCCCCGCTCTCGGCGGCAACGTTATGGCAACCATTTCAACCAAAAACTCACGCTCCCAAATGGCAACCGCCCGCCCCGGCGTTATGAAACGACTGCCCCCCGACCTCTCAAGAAAAGGCAAAGTCATCAACCATAAGGCAAGCGTAACCCAAGACGATATTTCACTCGAAATCATCAAAACCGAGCGTGGCGCAGGCAAGGTCCAGTTTGACGCCGAGGTAATTGTCTCAGGCGGCAAAGGTATGCAAAACCGAGACAATTACGAGAAGCTCCTCAATTCCCTCCGCGACGCCCTGAAAAACCGTCTAAACGTCCCAGTCGAGCGGGGCGCAAGCCGGGCGGCCGTCGAGCAGGGCTTCGCCGAAAGAATCCGCCAGGTGGGCCAGACCGGAACCGCCGTTGGACCAAAACTTTACCTTGCTATCGGTATATCAGGCGCGATTCAGCATATGATTGGCGTCGCCAATACCGAAACCATCATCGCCATAAACAGCGACCACAACGCGCCCATTTTCAAGCAGTGCGATTACTACGTCGTCGGCAACGCAGAAGATGTCATACCGCAGTTAGCCGCTGCGTTACAGGAGCATACGTAGTGGTTAAGAGACCTCATTGTTTTTTTCTTGAAAATTTACCGCCTACCGTGTTGGATAGTATCTATGACAGATAAGCAAAGAGCGCCGCGTAACAGAACGATTATTCTGACGGACGAAGACCGCAAAAGATTAAGAAACCGTCTCAAACAAATCCGTTCAGGCGTTCAACTCAAAGACATTCTGGATTCAACTATATGTAAGGATGTGTTCACAATTTTGGAATTTATGCCCACAGCGTCTTTTGACCTTGTTTTCGCAGACCCGCCGTATAATCTGACGAAGGATTTTAACGGAAACAGGTTCAAACAGGTCTCACTCGACGAGTATGAAAAATGGCTTGAAACGTGGCTTCCGGCGATGCGACGGCTGCTCAAACCCGCCGGTTCGATTTACGTTTGCGGCGACTGGCGTTCGTCTGCTGCGATTCATCGCGTCCTTTCCAAATACTTTATAATCCAGAATCGAATCACCTGGGAAAGAGAAAAAGGCCGGGGTGCAAATACCAACTGGAAGAATAATTCAGAAGATATATGGTTTGCCACGACATCCGACAGATATACCTTCAACGTCGATGCCGTGAAAATCAAAAGGCGGGTTCTTGCACCTTATACCGACGAGAACGCTTTGCCGAAGGACTGGCACGAAACCGGTGAAGGGCGGTTCCGTATCACGCATCCGTCTAATATCTGGACTGACCTGACAGTCCCCTTCTGGTCTATGCCGGAAAATACCGACCACCCCACCCAGAAGCCGGAAAAACTTCTGGCAAAAGTGTTACTCGCGAGTTCAAACGAAGGCGACGTTGTTTTTGACCCGTTTCTCGGCTCAGGCACAACGTCGGTGGTTGCCAAAAAATTACATCGGCATTACGTCGGCATTGAAATCGATACCGACTACTGCTGCCTTGCCGAAAAACGTCTCGAATTTGCCGAAACCGAGCCAAATATTCAGGGTTATACCGACGGCGTCTTTTGGGAACGCAACAGCATAATTGAACAGAAAATGAGCAAGTCAAAAATCCTTTCCCTCAAAGATGAATTGGTGCTTTTCGATGAATAGGTCTCTTAAGTCGCTCATAAAATTTATCAAAGATAAAGATGGGATTAACGACAAAACAAAGCTATCCAAGCTTGTTGCGGACAAATTTGAGCTTGTAAAGGACCGCTCCGTATATTATTGCCGAGATTTTGCAATTAGATTTAGTTCATCAAAAAATCAAAACTTCAGTAACACAGTTCTGTCGCTTTCAAGGTTGCAGAAATATGATAACAGACCTTTCATTGCCTGTCTTGTGACACCTTCTACCAACCATCTATATCTTGCCAATACAACGTTTCTTAAGAAAATCAGTCATACTTCTCAAGAGCTAAGAGAAAACAATATACGAGGCAGCTTTAACGGGTCGGACATAACCCGAGAATTTGAGGGAATTACAAATTCACCTGAAAATTTCGAAAGATTGTTTCATATTCATGAAGGCATCGGTTTTGACGGTAACCTGCCTCGGCTTGTTGAGGTTACGAACAGCATTACCCCGTTAGGTAGAAAGTTTATTATCAATGGAAAATCTAAAAATATAATTCTTGACGCCCCGAACAGAGCCAAAAATTTCGTCTCATCAAAAGAAGCGAAGGTACTCAAAAAGGAACTCGACGAAAAAGTGAGAAAATTCAAGAAAGAAATTCTCAAAGCGGAACACATAAAAAATGGTAACGTTAGAGGCCGTATAATTGAATATCTTATCACCGGGAAAGACGACCGACCCAAACGAGAGCTAATATCCGCCCTAAGGGACGGCAATAAGGAAATTCCTCAATTCAAAACCGCAAATGAACTTGGCGACTACAGAAAAGTGTTTGATAATTATGACATCGAGACAGACGTAAAAACAAAAATAATGATTCTTGACTCAAATCCAAAGGCATACAATTTGGATAAAATGCTTGAGTTTTTGTCGTCAGCGCGGTCGGTATTTATGTTTTATTTTGTTGGTGTTGACCCGGATAGAATTGTTAACACTGTTTTGGTCTCGATGTTTCAGGGAAAGCTGCTCTGTTCAACAAAACTGCGGAAGCATTGGTCGGGGAGAAACTCCAGAGGGGCTACCCAATTTGAGGGGAAAACGATTGGACAGCTTATTATGAATCCCGAATACGGAATTAACAAAAAAGAATCGGTTGAATTTCTTAAACAAATAATAGCTTTATAATTTATGGCTAACGGCAATTTAAATAAGGTCGAGGTTCTCATAGTAGGCGGCGGGCCGGCGGGCCTGAGTTGTGCTATTCAGTTGAAAGTTCTGTCGCCTGAAACCGAGGTCTGCGTCATCGAGAAAGGCGCTGAATTAGGCAATCATAATTTGTCCGGCGCGGTTTTAGAAAAAGAGCCGCTCCATACGCTATTAGACGCTGCAAGCCCCGGCTGGCAAAACACCGACGCAGCAAAAGACGTCTTCGCAAATAAAATCGACAAAGACAACGTCCTGTTTCTGCTCGGTAAGAAATTCGGCGTAAATATTCATTTGGCGATTCGTATGGCGAAAGTTTTCGGCCTCGGCTTTGGCCAGATGGACCACCGGGGCGATTATTCGGTTTCAATCAGCAAGCTCACAAAATGGCTGGGCCAAATCGCAAAATCGGTCGGCGTCGAAATACTCACGGGCTTCGCCGCCTCCGATATCATCACCAGCGACTACGGCGCATCAGCCGTAAAACTCATTGACCAGGGCCTAAATAAAGAAGGCCAAAAACAACCCAATTACATCGAAGGCGAGACAATCCAAGCTAAATTCATCGTTCTCGCCGAGGGCTGCGAAGGCCTTTTAACCGAAAAATTCGTCGAAAAAGCCGGCCTCAAACGAGACGCCAATCAGCTTTTCTCCTTAGGCGTAAAACAGCTTATAAAGGTCTCACCCGAACAATACGCCAAATTTACCGCCGGCAGGGTCGTCCACGCTATGGGCTATCCGATATGGACACCCGTCATCGGCCCCGCGATGTTCGGCGGCGGCATCCTTTACGCAGGCCAGCAGGACCACTTATCTGTCGGTATGATTGTCGGCGCCGACTGGAAATATAACGATTTCAATCCACAGGACGCCCTCACGCTTTTCAAAGAGCACAGCCGCGTCAAACAATTCATCGGGGGCGGCACTATCGTCGAGGCCGGCGCAAAAATGATTCCCGAAGCCGGCTGGCACGCCGTCCCGCGAGACCCGGTTACCGGTTCAATCGGAAAAGGCAACGTCCTCATCATCGGCGACTCCGCGGGTTTTGTGAATATGCTCAAAATCAAGGGTCTTCACAACGCCATCGATTCGGGGATGCAGGCCGCCAAAGCCATTGCATTTTCAATAAACTCCGGCAAGCCGTCAAAACCACAAATTCCTGCCGCGGTGTTCTATACCGTTCTTATCAAACAATCCAACGTCGCGAGGGAAATGATGCGCGCCGCCACATTCCGCCAGACCGTCGCCAAATTCGGCCCGCTAATAGGTATGCCCCTTTCGGTCTTAGGCACACTATTACCCCTTTTCGATATCGAGCCCGATTACAAGGCGATGACGACCGCCAAATACCGGCTCAAACCCGACCAGACCTTCGACAAGGACACCTTCACCGCTATGGCCGGAACCAATCATCGCGAAGACCAGCCCAGCCACCTGACAATTCTCAATTCAGACATTTGCCGGACAAAATGCACCCCCGTTTTCAAAAGCCCCTGCATCACCTTTTGTCCCGCCGGCGTTTATGAAACCGTCCAGGGCGTCGTCAAGCCGGCTAACCCATCTAATTGCCTGCACTGCAAGACCTGCCGGCGGAAGTGCCCGTTTGATAATATCCGCTGGACCTGCCCCGAAGGCACAGGCGGCCCGCGTTATAAACGAATGTAGGAAAGGATACCGAAATGGATATTCAGACGACGTTGAAACGCCTCGAAAAAGACGGCATAGAATTCATTACGCTCCAATTCACCGACTTATTGGGCGTTATTAAGGAAGTAATAAAGCCCGCAGAGGAGCTTGAGGGCTCGGCCAGCCACGGCGTTTGGTTCGACGGCTCATCCGTCGAGGGCTTTGCCCGAATACAGGAAAGCGACCTGTTCCTGAAACCCGATTTATCCACATACGCGGTCGTTCCCTGGCTTACCGAGGAAGGCAAAACCGCCAGGTTTATCTGCGACATATACAGCGCCGACGGCGAACCCTTCGAGGGCGACCCTCGATACATTCTTAAAAAAGCGGTTGCGGAGGCGGCAAAAATGGATTTCGAATACAATGTCGGGCCGGAGCCGGAATTTTACATCTTCAAGGCCGACGGCCATTCAAGAACCGACCCGCTAGATTACGCAGGTTACTTCGATTTATCATCACATCAGGGCTACAAGGTCATTAAACAAATCGTCGGTGCGCTCGAGAGTTTCGGAATCAAGGTCGAGGCATCCCACCACGAGGTCGGCTTCGGCCAGTATGAGATAGATTTTAACTACGGCCCCTGTCTTTCGGTCGCCGACAAGGTTTTGACGCTGAAATACTGCGCCAAAAAAATCGCTCAAATGCACAATCTACACGCCACTTTTATGCCCAAACCGATAATGGGCAAGGCCGGCTCAGGTATGCACGTCCATCAGAGTTTGTTTCATATACAGGCCAAAACGAACGCATTTTACGACGCCGGCCAGAAATACAACCTTTCAAATCTTGCGTTTAACTTTATCGCCGGCCAAATAAAGCACATAAACGGAATGTGCGCGATTTTATGCCCCATAGTCAACTCATATAAACGCCTCGTTTCTGGATTCGAGGCGCCCGTTTATGTTACCTGGGCCGGTATGAATCGCTCGGCCCTTCTCCGCGTGCCCAAGTGGTTTAAGGCAAAGCCCGAGGCGGCGCGCATAGAATTGCGCTGCCCGGACCCGACGTGCAATCCGTATCTGGCGTTTGCCGTTATGCTCAACGCGGGGCTTGACGGCATAAAAAATAATCTCCAGCCCCCGGAATCCGTTGAAGAGAACATTTACGAGCTTGACCACGAGAGTCGCCTCGAAAGAAAAATCGATTTGCTGCCGACCTCGCTGGCAGACGCCATTGAGGCGCTGAAAAACGACAAACTGCTGTGTGAAACGTTAGGCGAGCATTTGTTTGAAAAGTACATTGACCTCAAGATGCGGGAGTGGGACGAATTTAAGCAGCAGGTTACGCCCTGGGAGATCGAGACGTACCTGGATATATTCTGATTCTTATCGCAGGCCAATCCGATACCCGCAGAACAGGTTAAAGCCAACAATGGGAAATCGACCCGTTATTCAGCTTTTTCTCACCTGCCCCCGGTTTGTGTCAAAACAAAGCCGGTTGGGGTCTGAGGAACGGGCAAAACCGCTGGAAAAGAAGGCATTTGAATTTGCTTAATCTGCCTCCGCGACACGAAAACCTTTGCCCGCCTGGTCGTTACATTTCCCGAATCGTCCGCCGCCTGATAGGTCAGGATATAAACCCTTTTGAATTTTACATTGCTGCGTTTGGCCCGCAGGTATATGGCGCCATCCACGGTAACAGCTATATCGTCGCTATCGCTCATATCGCCGACAACAACGCCGCGTTCGACGGCGACAATATTAACCAGCGATACCTCCGGCGACGGGTCAATATTATCGCGGACAATCCATTCAGGATTGACCCGCACCATTTCATAATTCATTGGACGTAAAATTTTCGGCCTGACACGAAGCCGAAAATACGGCCGTTTCGTATCCTCTACAACCACCGTCCGCCTGACCTGCACAGCGGCGTTACCCGATGAGTCAATCGCGTCATAAGTTACCACGTATTTTCCGGATTTAGCCAATTGCACCCTGTCGCCGCCAATAATCACAGGCACCGTGCCGTCGTGCGTATCATAGGCCGTCGCCCCTGGCTCCCTGTAAAAGCCGCGTTGATTTTTTATGGTAATCGTTTCTTTTCCATTGAGTGTTATGACAGGCGGGGTAGTGTCCTGAATTGTTATTATTACGACATCCGTGCTTGTTTCGCCGGCTTTATCGGTAACTCTTAAGGTTACGGTATGGACGCCTATCGGCAAATCGCGTTCAATGACCTCGCCGCTTCCCAGCAAAATACCGTAATCCGGGTCGCCCGGAACAGAGGGCACAGGCACATCAAATTCATCTTCAACGCCGGGCAGTAAAATCGGTTTCTCGCTGCGAATGAACCATTCGAAATTGACTATGTCGTCGTTGGTTCCCTCGGTCGAGTCCTCGTCAGTCGAGCCGGAGCCGTCCAGCACAATCCTTGTCCGCTTCCTCGTCGCCTCAATTGTCTGGTCTTGCCCCGCATCAGCCGTCGGCGTAAAATTAGGATGATACTCAATCGCCCCCATATCGACCGCGTTTCCCCATAGACGGGGTTTTCGACAAATATCCGTCGGTATCGGCTCAGCCGTATCGCCGTCGTTATCGAGGTCGGCCTCATCAGCGGGGATTGCGCCGTCATCGCCGGCGTCTATGCACGGCGAACCGGGCATCAGTCGAAAATCGCCCGCTCGGGGATTAACCATACGCGGGTCAGCATCGATATTCCCTTCACCATCGGTGAAATCCCCGTCCTGAACGTAACTGTAATTGACGGCAACTTTCGAATCCGGGTATGTGTAAATTATTGGCTGGGGTGGTCTCGGCGTTATAATAATTACGCTGCGTTCAATGGGGGTATTAGGAATATTCGGCGGATTTGGAACATCGGGGGCATCGGGAAGATTGAGGGTATTGGCAGTTTTGGCACCACTAAGAATCGACAGGTCATACATATCCCAGAAAATACAATTGGTTACGAATGTATTACCGCCGTTGGCCGTACATAATCCCTTGCCGTTCTTAATTGCGATGTTTCGTGAGAACGTGCAGTTGCAAATAATCATTTCGCCGTTATCGTTATATACCCCCCCGCCATTCTCAGCAGTGTTCTGCCAAAATATGCAATTGACCACGGCGGGGTTTCCGTCCTTATTGAATATCGCCCCGCCGTTACCATCGGCTTTATTATTCGTGAATATGCAATTTATAATCGTCGGCTGACTCGCCTCGATATACATACCCCTGCCGAACTCCGTCAGCCCGCTCGTTATAGTAAACCCTTCCAGGGTCGTTTCCGGCCCTTCCCCGCTTACGCAGTTTACGACCGGTTTTTCGTCCTGGCCGTCTATAATTGTAACAGTCGGCCCGCCGCTGGCCGTCACAAGAATCGCCTTACCCAGCAGGTCGATATTTTCATAGTATCTACCCGGCTTTACGATTACAGTATCCCCATCGCAAGCCGCGTCAATCGCTGATTGAACCGTATCATACTGGGCCGGGACATATAGTTCCTGGCCGCGTGGTCCATATACTGACAAAAGAGTTGCCTGGCCGTTTTCGACTCTGAAATTCCAGTTTCTGCCCTCTGTACAGCCCGCCGGGCAATCGCCCCATTTTTCCGTAAAAATATATTCAGGCGGCTTGGCGCTAATCGTGCTGCCGTCGCCTATACTGTAATTCGGTTGTGCATAATCGAGTCCCTCCGGATGCGCCTGTTCATAAATATCCGACAAAAGTTCCATATTATAAACCTCGTCGAATGTCAATTTTATAAAAGAAATGCGATCAACAAGATGCGCGTCTATATCGACCACGCCGTATTGCTCATTCAGCGCATCGAGGCCGTGGTACCGGCCCGCTTTATATTTTGTAACCGCCTCCGGGGTAAGACCAACCAACATTTCTTTGGACGCATAAGGCATCCAGTATTTGATATCCGCCATATCAGGAAACGCCGCCCTGATTATTGCAAGGTCATTGAGGATTTGCTGCGTTGGCTCTTCAGGCGGCTGTAACTGGCCGGAAACCTCGAGCGCCAGCATTTGTGCTTCAAGAAGCTCTTGTTCAGAAGGATTCCCCGCCGCCGCGCTGATTCCGCAAAACGCCAATAAAACAACCGCAAAAATATGAACGCTTTTCATTTTTCCCCCCGCTAAAAACCCGCTCACTGCCTGTTTCCCCCACAATTCCCGCCTTATAGATACTACTTTGTTAACTCTCGCGAACAGCCCCTCATCGATTGCTGTGATTATACCATATTCGTATCCCCGTTTCAAGCAAAAAATCCCTGCAAAAAAGTTTTCAACGATTTGACTTTATTTCTTTTTCTTCCAGCTTTTTCCTGAGCTGTTGTTTGCACCACTCGCACAGTTCGATGCCCTTAAGGTCTTGTTCCGATAAACTATGCGGATATGCGCGTACACACATCACATTGCTGCAGCGCGGTATATTTAAGATAAAAAAAGTGCTCGAAATACCCTGTTTTAGCGCGCGTTTAAGCAATCTCGGCCGATGCTCTGGTTCCTTATTGAAACCTGCCGTAAATCTGCAGTAAGACATTACGCCGAACCGCTTCTGGGCCCATCCGAACAGGTAATTATTGTCGCCGCTGTAAATGTCCGCCGCAGTTATACCGAGATAACCGTCAACGTCGGGTTTTTTATCGGAACCAAACTGTTTTTTCAGCTCTGAAATTAACCGGTCAGCATTCCTCTGGCCGACCTGAAAATTCTCAATTATTCGTGTTCTAAACGCGTTGATATCTTCCGGTTTTACGCCGTCTTTGCGCATAAGACCGATTATAAATTCCATTTGCGCGTTCACGGCGGTATCCGGCAGCGGCTTAATATTGGGTTTTTCCGACTTAATCTTTTCACACAGCATCGAAAGATAACGCTGCGCATTGGTCCTGTCCGGCTCGCCGACGGGAAGCTGTTTTTCAGAAAGCTCATACCTGATTCCGGTGGCACGGTTAAGCTCAGTCATCAGCTCATCTACAAAAAACCGGTTTATTTCCCCAATCGGAACAACAACGATTTTAAATTTGCTCTCCTCCTGTTCGGGTCTGGTGCAATCAACCTTCAAAGATTGCAGACGCTCTTTGGCCGAGTTTATAATCCGTTCGTCCTCGGCGTATGCATAAACAGTTTTATACCTTTCAACTGCCTGATTGGCGTCGCCTTTATCCCTGAGAATATCAGCCAGCTTCAACTGATAGTCCAGACGAAAGCTGTCTATCGCCAGGCCCGTTTCATAAAGTTTCCCTGCTTTGAGTGCGTCGCCCTGAGCTGCGTATATATCTGCCAGTTTAAAAATATCGTTTACCTCACGGCGCTGAGATACATTGTCTTTTGCGAGAATAATTTTGACCCGTGCCTCAAGCTCCGCAAGTCCATGCGGTTCAGGATTTCCTTTCGCCAAAGATAACAGAATCGGCAAAAACAAAAACATAACCTGCGCCCACAAACGAATTATCTGTTTAATACTCATTTTCCGCCTTCCGATTCGATAAATTGTGTTTTTAGTCCTATGGCCGACCCGTTTATTTATGACCGCCGGGGGAACATATCCGATTTTATGAGGTTCATTTTCGCCAGGCGAAACTTCATACCCGTGCACAGGCAGCCCAGGCCGTACTTGATGCTGCGCGAAAAGTTTATCGAAGACGCCTCGGGAAAGTATTTGGTCGGGCAGCTTACCTCCGCAATCGTATAGCCCATCCACAAAATCTGAGCCAGCATCTGGTTATCGAAGACAAAATCGTCGCTGTTGACGTTGAGCGGCAGCTTTTCGAGCAACTGACGCGAAAACGCCCGATAGCCCGTGTGATATTCGGATAGTTTAGCGCCAAGCAGAATGTTCTCCGTCAGCGTAAGGAACCGGTTTGAGATATACTTCCACCAGGGCATATTCCCTTTGAGAGCATAGCCGCCCAGGATTCGCGAGCCAAGTACACAATGGTAGAGGCCGCTGCCAATCATTGAAGCCATAGCCGGTATCAGCTTCGGGGTATATTGGTAGTCGGGGTGAACCATAATGACGATATCGGCGCCGTGCTCCAGCGCAAGCTTGTAACAGGTCTTCTGGTTGGCACCGTAACCGCGATTTTCCGGGTGCACCTCAACCACGGTTTGCGGCAGCTTCCTCGCGACGGCAGCGGTGTCATCGTGGCTGGCGTCATCAACTATAATGACCAGGTCCGCAATGTTTTGGGCCATAACCTCATCGTAGGTCGGGCGCAGCGTCTTCTCGGCGTTATACGCCGGCATAACCACTATGACTTTCCTGCCTGCGAACATAGCCCCATTATATTGATTTTATTCGGCTTTTTATAGTGTAATATCGGGCAGGATTAGAGCAGGAGGCATTTGAAGATTTCAATCTTTTCTCTTAAACACCTTTATCCATTGAATCGACGCCGGCTCAAAACCAGCCGCACCTTTACCCCAGCGATAAATCGTCTGCTCGTATGGAGGCATATCCGCCACCCCGATTACCTTATAAAAAGTCATAATATACTCATCCGACCATTGGAAAATATCTTGAGTCGATTCAGGCCTCGCTATCCAGGAGGAGTGAATCCAGACAAACACCAGCCATTCTGGCTTTGCCAGGATAATCTCATCAATCATCTGTTTCTGCATTATCTTTGAGTATTTGTGCGTCTCCATTAGCGGATAAACGTAGATAAAACCCGTGGCAGACCGCCTGTCGGCGTAAAAACAAATTTGCGGCTCTGAGCCAAGAATGGCTATGGTATCGTCAGGCGACGAATAGGCTTTTATGTAATTAGCAACCTCAAGCGATTCAGGGAAAGGGTTGCCGTCATAAAAAAACCGACAAACCTCGACAGGGGTAAGCTCGAACAAATATAAACGCTGCTGATAAAGAGAGACGCCGATGCAAATCAGGCCGGCTGCTGCAATCAGCAAACCCCGCCGAATACCCGAACCAAACCAGGCAAACAATTTACAAAACCAGTCAAAACCCGCCCCGGCCGCTATGGCTATCGCCGGAAAAAGGAAAATAAAATAATGTCGTCGAAAATAAAGCCCGGGGCAGACCGCCAGGAATGAAAATATCAAAAAGCCAACGATAAAAGCCAAATGCACCCGTGCGCTTCTGCGAATGAAAACCATCAATAATCCCGCCAAAGCAAACAGCCATATTAGAAAAGAACTCTGCATAATGGGAATAATCGTGGTCCTGAACAAATACCAGCCGGCATCGAGCGGCACCGTGGCCGTGTATTCACGCGCGTATATAAACGTCCAGAACCAGAATTTATCGAACAGCTCCAGCCGCCAGAAATAAAAACATATAAAGGCAAAAGGCAACGCCGTCGCCGAGATGAAAACAAGCTGGTCGCCAATTAACATCTTCCATTTAACGGGTCTTTGACGAAGGTCTTTGTAAAGCAGGCAAAAAACGCCGAACCCGCCGAACATAACGCCGTGCTGTTTTATGACAAAAGCCAGCCCGAAAAATAAAGCCGCGATAAACACCCATAAAAGGCGGAGTCGTTTCAAAGGCGATGTGATAATCCAAATGCCTAAAAGCACAGGCAGCAATACGAAATGCTCGGAGTTGGCCGTAAGCCCCAGCGAATCCCTCGTGGTCGATAAAATAGCGTACGCGCAGCCCGCCATGACGCCGGCAATAGCGCCAAACAGACGCCGGGTCATCAAAAAAATCACAAATATCGTCGCGGCGTTGAAAAATATTAAGCCGACGTGAATCCCCGTCTGCGTCTGTCCGAATAACGCCAGAAACACCGCATAAACAGCGTATATCCCCGGCAGCTTCATACTATACGCCGAAATGTATGGCGGCACACCCTTTAACATCTGCTGTGCAATATAAGCATATTCGCCCTCGTCCCTCTCAAGCGGCATCGACGCCAGCCGGCCGCGAATGACCGCTGAACCCGTAACGACAAATAATATCGCTACCCAGCAGCTTCGGCTCAACCATCCCTTTAAATCGCGTTTCTTTTCGTCTTTCGGCACTAATCCATCCTTTCATAAATTACAACGTTTCTCACACCGGTCCGAGTCCGGAACAGATGTTCGCCCAGATTTTCCCTGTTTTCAAAAGGAATATCAGGATAATCAATTTTTATCGAACGATACCCGCCCAGGTCTATATTTTTCAGCAGGTAATCTTTAACATAAGCGTCCCTGCTGAAGACGGTAAATCTGCGAATTATGACCCAGCGTGCGTTTCTGGCCGGCTCAAGATTTTCACCGGTCAGCCCCCCTGTGACCCTCATTTTGGTATAGAATTTCAGCGGCATTTCACCGTATGTAACGGCGACAATGTCGTCGGGCCGGCCGTGCTCGTTCAGATAACGAGATATACCCTCGCTCGGGCCGTTATAATCGTGTGCTATTTCGTAAATGTATTCTTTAAGATAACCTGTTGCCAGTAAAACAATCGTAGCGGCAACAGCAACAAGCACGTGCGCATCGGCCGCAGCGTTTATGATAACAGCGATAAGAATAACCAGGAGCCCGATGGAAGGCGCTACATAACGGTCGTATGAATCATTGGCCGTCAGGGCTATCGAAATTATGTTAAAAACAACGAAAAAAGCCGGCAGCGCAACCTTTTCCCACAAACGCAAAGTCATTGGCGTAAAAGTGCCCGTTCTGAATCGCCTGATTAACTCGGCAACCAGAACAACCGGCAAAAGCCACGGAGGAAACACGTAACGAATCAGGTATGTTGATAACTTCTTTATTATTAAAAACGGAACAAACCAAAGCTGCGGTTCGAGCAACAAACTCGGATAATTCATTTTCGCCTGCCAAATCAGCCATGGACCATTAACAAGAAGGGTAACAAACATTACCGCCAAAAGAACTTTCAGCCGGTCACGATGAAAAATAATCGAGTGCAGCAGCACCGTAGCAAAAAAGGTCGCTACGTAAATATGCTGGCTGTGAAATAACAACGTAGAAGCTGCAAATATCATTAAAACCGCATATTTTTTCCTTTGCAGAAACGCGGCATAGGCATACAGAGACAGCATCGTAAAGAACATTACCATACTGTAATACCTGCACTGCCTGCACAGCAGTAGAAATGGAACGCAAAGCGTCAGCAGGCCGGCTGAAATCAGGGGAACACAACCGTCCCCCCAAAGCTCCTTCGCCAAAAGATAAGCCATTACAATCGTGCCGAAACCGAACAGCACAAACGGCAGGCGGGAAACAAAGGTGCTGACGCCGAAAAGTTTATAAAAGCCCGCAAGAACATAAAAAGGCAGCCAGGTATGCCATCGCCAGATATAGTTCTCACCGTATTCAGCGCCTCCTTCCTGCGAAAAGAAGTTTTTGCCGTCATAGCCGCGAGGAACACCCTCTGTGAGTATGGTCTTGCTGATAAGGGCCGTTTGTGCCTCGTCCTGCCAAAGATACTGGTTGCCGAGATTGGCCAGCAAAAGCACGAGAGCGCCGCACAAAATCACAAGCAAAATGATTCTTTGCCCCCGCGCCGTTTGCCAATAATTATTTTTCAACTTTATCGACTTGACCGGTTTATCCATATAAAATCTCATACAGTGTAGTCGAGGCCGTCCCCTGATGCAAGATACCCCTCCACACTCGCAACGGATATGACTGCCCCTATAACCTTTGTCGGGCCGCTCAACCAGCCGTTATTGCCTAACAGTTCAAGCCCTTGCTTTATTGTCGTCTCCAGTGTGCCCAAATCGCATCCCGCCGGGTCGATTTCCTGACCGAAAACTGCTTCCAATTGTTCGATAATTCTGGTATCCATACCTTTGCTCTCCTTTGTAGGTTGATGCGTAGATACCCTCGTTTTTTCCTGCATTGAGAGCAATTTTCATACCTACAAACTCGAATCACACCCGTATTTTTGGTATATTCGGAATAATGGTTGACGTTCGGAAAAGACAAACATAAACTTGCGATTTTTAATTGTTGCTGCATTTCCGGAGATACAGGCGTGGAAGAAGCAATAACCAAGGCCCGGGGGCTGATTGAGGCGATGGAGTACATTCGCCGGTTCCGGGGAAAAATTGTAGTGGTAAAACTGGGCGGTTCCGTCCTCGATGACGAGTCGCAGCAAAAGAAACTGCTGACCGACGTGGCGTTTATGTCAACAGTCGGAATAAGGACCATCATCGTTCACGGCGGCGGCAAGGCCATAACACGTGCGATGAACGAGGCGGGGCTGGAGCCGGTCTGGGTGCAGGGCAGACGCTATACAGATGAGCGAACGCTGCGAATCGTCGAGCATACGCTTGTGCACGGCATCAATGAGCCGTTGTGCAGGACTCTCGGCGATTTGTGCTGTCGGACGATGAGCTTGCATACGCTTAGCAGTTGCGTTTTGTTTGCGGAGCAGTTGCGTCTCGACGGGCCTGACGGCCGGAAAATTGACCTCGGCTTTGTCGGCAAGGTCAATGAAGTCAACGGACAATTATTAAAGACGCTTTGCGCCGACGGCACGATACCGGTGATTGCCTCGGTAGCGACGGACCAGTTCGGCGGGACCCTCAACGTTAACGCCGATACCGCCGCGGGAAAAGTCGCAGCGTCGGTTGAGGCCGAGAAACTGGTTATGGTCAGCGACACGCACGGGATTCGGCGTGATATTAACGACCCCAATAGCTGGGTCTCGAGCTTGAATGAGCAGCAGATTAAGGAAATGATAGACGCAAAGATAATAACTGATGCGATGTTCCCAAAGGTCGAGGCGTGCCTGATTGCCCTTGCTGCGGGCGTAAAAAAAACGCACATTATCGACGGCCAGATTGAACATTCGCTGCTGCTGGAGATTTACACCGATAAAGGCGTTGGAACCGAAATTGTGAAGTAAAAAAGATTCACCGCCGAGCACACGGAGACCGCAGAGTGAAAAATATATAAAATAAACTCTGCGTGCTCTGTGGTTTCTGCGGTAAAAAGGAAAAGGAAAAATGACTACACAGGAAACGATTGAGCTTTATAACAAGTATGTAATCGCCAATTACAAGCGGCTGCCGCGAGTGATTGTCAAAGGCGACGGCTGCTATCTCTGGGACGCCGACGGCAATAAAATTCTCGATATGTTCCCCGGCTGGGCGGTAAGCGGCATAGGCCATTGTCATCCCAAAGTGGTCGAAGCTCTGCGTAAGCAGGCCGGCGAGCTTTTGCATATCGATAACACCTTTTACTCGGAGCAGCAGGGTAAGTTAGCGAAACTGCTCAGCGAACGGGGCTTCGGCGGAAAATGCTTTTTTTGCAACAGCGGCGCCGAGGCCAACGAGGCGGCATTGAAACTGGCGCGTATAGCGACGGCCGAAGGCAAATACAAGTTCATTACCGCCGAAGGCAGTTTTCACGGCCGAACGTTCGCAACGGTAACGGCGACGGCCCAGCCGAAGTATCACGAGGGCTTTTTGCCGCTTTTGCCGGGCTTTATCTACGTGCCATATAATGACGTTAATGCCCTTGAGAAGGCGTTCAGCGATGAGGTTTGCGCTGTGATGATTGAGCCGATTCAGGGAGAAGGCGGCATAAACGTAGCGACAAAGGAATATATCGAAGCAATACGCCGGCTATGCGACCAGAACGGCGCTTTAATGCTCCTCGACGAAGTGCAAACCGGTATGGGTCGAACGGGCAAGTGGTTCGCGTATCAGCATTACGACGTTGAGCCGGATATTGTTACTATGGCCAAGGCGCTCGGCGGCGGTGTCGCTATCGGGGCAATGACGGCAAAAGAGGAAATCGCCGCCAAATTAGCGCCCGGCAAGCACGCATCGACCTTCGGCGGAAACTGCATCGCCTGCGCGGCTGGTATCGCGGTAGTCGAAGCGATTGAACAAGACAAGTTGCTCGAAAACGCCAATAAAATGGGTGAACACGCGAAGCAGAAATTGCTCCAGCTTAAAGAAAAATACCCTGTAATAGAAGAGGTCCGCGGCATCGGCCTTATGATTGGCGTGCAACTGACCGGGCCGGGCGGCGAAATCGTCGATGAGTGCCTGGCGCGGGGCTTGCGCATTAACTGCACGAACAATACCGTGCTGCGTTTTATGCCCGCGATGATTGTTACCAAAGAGCAAATCGACGAGGCGATAAATATACTTGACGGTGTTTTAGGTGAAAAGTAGCCACAGAGGCCTTGGATTTTTAGCCACAGAGGACACAGAGGTCACAGAGAATTTAAAAAAATGGATAAAAAGCACATCATTGATGAAATTATTAGAACGACGAAGGAAAACAATGGAATTCCATTGGGGAAAGGGAAATTTGAAAGAGTAACAGGTATTAGAGAATCAGATTGGTGTGGAATATATTGGGCCAAGTGGTCCGAAGCAATTAGGGAAGCAGGATATGAGCCAAACAAAATGATTTCTGCTTACGACCAAAATGTGCTAATTGAGCATGTTATTTCCTTGATTAGAGAAATAAGGAAATTTCCTACATCATCTGAACTTCAATTAAAAGCACGAAAAACAAAAGGATTTCCCTCAAAGAGTACATTACTTCATCGGTTGGGGGAAAAACGAAAAGGCTCAAAAAATACTCGACTATTGTAAAAGTACCTCGGGATATGAAGACGTTATTAGTATTTGTGAAGGATTTCTTGGTTCTTCAGTAGATGAAGAAAGAAGGGGCGATTCTAAAGAAGTGGAACCTCAGTTCGGTTATGTGTACCTGATGAAATTGGGAAAATATTATAAGATAGGTAGAACTAATGACCCAGTTGAAAAACGAAAGTACGAAATAGGACTTAAATTTCCAGAGAATCCAAAAACAATACATGAAATCAAAACAGATGACCCCATTGGAATAGAGGCATACTGGCATAAAAGGTTCGAGAACAAAAATGTAAGAGATAAAACTGAGTGGTTTGATTTGTCAAGCAGCGACGTAAAGGCCTTCAAGAGGTGGAAACGTATATGGTGAAAAGGCGGTATTTGAAAAAATTAATTCTCTGTGTTCTCTGTGTCCTCTGTGGCTAAAATAAAAGAAACCTCTGTGGCAAAAAGACGATGAAACACGACTTGGAGTCAAAATAAATGAGACATTTTTTGAGCATAAGTGATTGTTCGGCTGAAGAGCTTAATGACCTGCTTGCCGAGAGTATCTCCCTTAAGAAGCTTTATAAAACCGGCGGGCGCGACGTCTGCTTAGGCGGTAAAGTTCTGGCAATGGTTTTTGAAAAGCCCTCCCTGCGGACACGAATCAGCTTTCAGGTGGCGATGAGTGATTTGGGCGGCTCGTCGATATTCATTCGCCCCGAAGACATAGGCGGCATAGGCAAACGCGAGCCGATTAAGGATATGGCAAGGGTGCTCAGCCGATATGTCGATGGGATTATGGCGCGGACGTTCGAGCATAATACGGTTGTCGAGCTTGCCAGATTCGCTACGGTTCCGGTGATAAACGCCCTGACCGAGCTGTCGCATCCCTGTCAGGCAATGGCAGACATGCTCACGATAAAAGAGCATCTTGGCCAATTGGAAGGTGTAAAGATTGCATACGTCGGCGACGGCAACAACGTCGCACGGTCACTGGCTTTCGCCGCCGCCAAGCTCGATATGAAATTGGTCGTCGCTTCGCCTAAGGGCTATGAGCTTGACTGGGGCACGGTCGAAAAGACGAACAGCATAAAAGCAGAAAGCGTCTCAATTACAAACGACCCCATAAAGGCGGTCGCCGGCGCTGACGTCGTTTATACCGATACCTGGGTCAGTATGGGCCAGGAAAATGAAAAGCAGAAGCGCATCAAGGACTTCGAGGGTTTTCAGGTCAACGACGACCTGCTTAAATCGGCGCCTCCCGGGGTGAAAATTATGCACTGCCTGCCCGCGTATCGCGGCTGCGAAATCACCGACGAGGCCGTCGAATCGCCCGACTCGATTATTTTCGACCAGTCCGAAAACCGCCTCCACTTCCAGCGCGCGCTGGTCAAAAAGTTAATGAGTCCGACGGCTTAGCATTCAAATGGCACACAAAATACTCGTAGCCAGCACGAATCCGGGCAAGCTCAAAGAGCTGCGGGAAATGCTCGCAGGCGATATTGAATGGGTCGGCCTGTCCGATTTCCCGAATGTTCCCGAAGTAAAAGAAGACGGCAAAACCTTTGCCGAGAACGCCCGCAAAAAGGCGCTCGGCTACGCGAAGGCGACGGGGCTTTGGACGCTTGCTGATGATTCGGGACTTGTCGTCGACGCGCTGGGCGGTCAGCCGGGGGTCAAAAGCGCGAGATTTTCCGGCGATAAGGAGGCCGAACGAGGGCTTCTCGACCATAAAAATATGGCAAAGGTATTGAATCTGCTGGAGGGCGTTCCGAAAGACAAAAGGACGGCCCGGTTCGTCTGCTGTTTGTGCCTGGCAGGCCCTGAAAAGGTATTGATTGAGACACAGGGGGAATTGGAAGGGATTATAAATGAACAGCAGGCAGGAGAGAACGGCTTTGGCTACGACCCCGTCCTTTTTCTCCCGAAACTCAATAAAACGGTTGCCCAGCTTACCAATACTGAGAAAAACGCGATTTCGCATCGCGGCAACGCAATTCGGAAGTTTAAACCCCTGATTAAAAATCTTCTCGGGAATGCTTAGCCGTTGTCGCCGCCGAAGATGTAGTTGCCGAGCGTGCAAATGGCGAAAATACCCAGGCCGACAAGCGTAGCGATACCAACCGCCATAAGGAACATCTGGAAAGGCAGGGCCAGGCCGATTGCTATTAGCTCGACTGCCATTGTCAGGCCGATTTTGCTCGACATCCAAGCCAGCAACTTCGGGAACACGCCCACTTCGAGAGTGGCGGCGGTAATCGTGGTTGTTGTAACTGTCTTCGATGAGGTTGTGGCCAGCCCGAACAGGGCTAGTGCCAGAAGGAAATACCGGCTGCCGAGACCGTCGGATGTAAGCTGTTTGCGTAATGAGTTCTTGGCCCGGAAAAACAGCATCCGCGACTGAAGCTCCGAGACATTCAGCACTTCCGCTATTTCGTTATATCCCAGATTTTCGAAACAGCGAAGGACAAGAACGTTTCGATATTTCATCTTCAGCCGTTTCATCGCCCTAAATACCGCATCGGACAATTCTTTTCGCAAAAGCTCCGTCAGACCGTCGTTGAAATCCGCAGTTGACTCGTGGTGGATTTGCATCTGTTCTGACTCGCAGCGCTCGAATCTCCTCTTTACTTGCAATCTCCGGTTATAATGCTGGATATTTCCCAGCGCCGTCCTGTACATCCAGTGCCAGAACTGTTCAGGGTATCTCAGCTGCGTTATCGACTCGAGCATAAAAAGAATCGTCTCCTGTAAAAGGTCCTGGGTGAGGTCGCAATCGAGCGTAAGCCGGTAAATATACCCATATAAACGCTCCCTGACCATATCTGCAAGCTGGTTAATGCTGTCCTTGTCGCCGTTCTGGGCCTGCTTGACCAGCTCAGGGCTTATGTTTTTCCCCGCCCTGTTTTGCTGAATTTGCGCCATATTTAACATTGGTTGTGTGCTTTCCTATAAGCCGGCAACCGTTCCTCGATGTTTATTTTATCAAAATAGAGCTGGGAAATCATTGTATTCTATATATACAGTCCGGTTGCGCCCTCATTTGTTGCATATTTTTTTCACTTTAGTGCGAAAATCCGTCACAGACGGATAAATTTGTGAAAAAATCGGAGAAAACGCAAATATATGCTTCGGCTGCGACCCGATTTTCTGTGTGCCGAAACTCAATAAAACGGTTGCCCAGCTCGATAGCGTTGAGAAAAACGCCGTTTCGCATCGCGGCGCCGCCATAAGAAAACTCAAACCGTTACTTACGGAACTTATCAAACGGTCCTGACCCGTTTAGGGGTAAGATTCATTTTTGGAATACGAATTATCCCTGACGTGAGTGATTGCGTATATCGTTTATCGGCTGCGCTCGCTCTTGTCTTCGACAAGAAGACGCGGGGGCTCGTTTAGCCAATCGTAAGACGGTTGCGTTTGAAACGATGACGGACTTTAGACGCAACCAATACGAGCAGCGCAACCGCAACCGTTTGGCGCAACCCCCTGCGATTTACCAGAAAACACGAATCGCACCCGATTTAGCCGTCGCTGGGTAAAATATTGCAAATATAACGTAAGCCATTGATGTATCGTATCTTACGACGGATTACACCGCGGGGAATTAAAAAGCTTGCCCAGCAGCCGTTTTTTTGCTACAATACGTGTGTTTTAATGTGGATTAACGGCAAATTCGGCGGGTATTTAGACACACTTAGCTGTTCACTCACTGTCGATGACTTACGGACCGTGAATTGTTCATCGCACTGGATAGTGTCGGCGAGCGTATCAAATAGCAGTGTTTGGTGTCATATAAGGGGTTGTGTATTATGAGAAAACAAAAGGGCTTTACGTTAATTGAGCTGTTGGTTGTTATCGCGATTATCGCGCTTTTAATGGCGATTCTACTCCCCGCCCTCGGCCGGGCGAGAGAGCAGGGAAAACGCGCCGTCTGCCTTAACAATCTAAAACAATTGATGGTTGCTTGGTCGATGTATTGCGAAGATAACAGCGACAAAGTTCCCCGTACTTACATTTTCTATGACATGTCCCCAAGTTTTTTGGGCAGCAGTGTTCCCCCCTATGGCCCAAACTGGATTGAGTGGCCACATACTTGGAATACTGATACATTACCCTCCGATGGGTCGAAATCCCCCCCGCATGACTATGATTCTTTTACGGGCGCTTCCGGTTCAGGCCCATATTATAATAGTCAAATTTGGAATCTCGCTAAAGAAGCTGACTGGCAGCATGCTATTGCCTGCGGAACGTTATGGAGATATATGAAGGCATTCAAAGGATATCTCTGTCCGGTAGCTACAAAAAATGAACATATTTCTTATACTGCAGTTGAATCAATTGGTGGGAATGGTGTTAATCGAAGCCCAGCCGTACAAATGAACGATCCTGGCTGGGGAGGCAAGTGTAAATGGGGAAAATCCCCATGCAACTCTGTTGTTTCACTAGTGATTGGAAACAGGGGTCTAATTAAAAATCCGGCCTCGAGAATTGTCTTTTTGTGCGAAGGAGGAGCGTCCGCAGGCGGATGGGATGCAGTTACCAATAATCTTGAATCTTGGCGTTATGATATTGCACCGATAAGACACGGAAATGGCACAACGGTTGCATTTGTGGACGGCCACTCTGGATACAAAAAATACACAAACAAAAATACTCTTGAATTAAGCCAATCGGACCTTGGTACACCAAGTGCTGTAACACGTGCTCAATGCAATGAGGATTACTATTGGTTCCTGAAAGCTATATGGGGAACTTGTTTGCCTTCGGGTTATCCGAGTTCTGCTTGTACTCCCGGGCACCGATATGAAGATGTTAATCCGTAAGAAGCAAAGAAGGACGTAAAGGCAGAAAAAGATAACTTCAAGCCCCTTGAGAAATCTTGGGGCTTTTTTATTGGGCATTTTTGCCGCGAAGGCACAAAAAGTGCACAAGTCACAAGCGGCAAGAATTTATCCGCCGCTTTTAAGAAGTTTCTGTTCTTTCCTGATTTCTTCTTCCAGTTCTTTCCTGGAGGGCAGATAGAGTTTGTATCTCGATACAAATACCTTATTTGTCAGGCCTCCAAGCGCATATTCTATAAACACCCGGCTTTGCCTGTAGTCGGTGCAAAGAATAATCCCTATGGGTGGATTTTCGTTTTCGAGCATCTCATTGTTTTTTATGTAATTGAGATAAAAGTTCATCTGGCCGACGTCGCGATGGTCGAGTTTGCCGACTTTCAAGTCAATCAGAACAAGACAGTGAAGAATTCTATGGTAGAAGACCAGGTCAATGTAATAATGCTCATTATCTATGGTTATCCTTTTCTGCCGGGCAACAAAGGCAAAACCCCTGCCCAGTTCCAGCAGAAAATCCTGCAGGTGGCTTATTAGCTGCTCTTCGAGCTGGGATTCCGTATAATTGCTCTGCCGGCGTATGCCGAGAAAGTCAAGGATATAGGGGTCTTTTATCGCATCCTCCGGTTTTTCAACGACATGTCCTTTTACGGCAAGCGTTTTTGTTTTAACTTTATCCCTGCTCAGTGCAAGGCGTTCAAACAGCATCGAGTTAATTTGGCGTTTCAACTCTCTTGATGACCAGTTGTTTTTGGCCGTTTCCGCCTCATAGAAGGCCCTTGCTGAATTGTCTTTTAGCGTAATGATTTCACAAAGATGTGACCACGACAGGGATTTTCCGGACAGTGTCTGGAATTTTCGCGGCGGGTAAAACAGATAGAATTTACGCATTGCAAAGAGGTTGGATTTGCCAAAACCCCTGCCGTATTTTTGCGAGAGGTCTTTTGCCAGCCGGGTAATCATCTCGTCTCCGTAATTAGCGCGTTGTTTGCCTCTTTGCTCTTCCTCAATAATAAGTTTTCCGATGCGCCAGTAGGTTTCGACAATGACCGTGTTAATTTGTCTTACCGTTTTATGGCGCGCCTGTTCAAGCAGCCCAGATACCTTCTCCAGAAAAACACGATAGTTCGAGACAGTCGCTTTGTGTTGTTTTTTAGAGCGCTTTATCACGGCGTTATTATTCCTCGACGAACTTTTTCTCATACATGTATTCCTTGACTTATAATATTTGAGAAAGTTTACCCGCCTATTCTCCGTCTAACGGGATTAACTGTCAACATTTTGGTTTAAGGAGCAAGGCATGGTTGTAGAACGGAGAGGTAAATAATTTTTTTATTTTCTCTTGCTTTTCTTTAGGAAACACTATAATCTCAAGCCGGCGGCTCAGGCGGGTGATTTAATTGATGAAAAGAATGTTGAACCACGAAGGACACAGAGAGTCACGAAGAGCTTCTTTTCACATTTTTTATGATATTCCTTCGTGTCCCTTCGTGCCCTTCGTGGTGAAAAGGAGTATTTATGGAATTTGACAAGCTGTCCGGCCAGGTAATCGGTTGTGCCATTGAAGTCCATAAGAACCTCGGTCCCGGGCTGCTTGAGTCCGCCTACGAACGATGCCTGTCTTATGAATTAACTGCCGAAGGCCTGAGGCATGAAGTGCAAAAGGAGCTGCCGATAGATTATAAAGGCCTCAAACTCGACAGTGGATACCGGATTGACGTTATTGTTGAGAACGGCGTTATCGTTGAGCTGAAGAGCGTTGAAAAAGTCTTGCCGATTCACGAAGCGCAGATTCTTACCTATATGAAACTGTCGGGAATAAAAGTCGGCTTGCTCATAAATTTCAATGTTATAAAGCTTAAAGAAGGAATTAAAAGATTTGTATTATAAAGCTGTTAAAACACGAAGAGCACAGAGAATCACGGAGATAAATAATTAAAAAATTCTTCGCGTCTATTCGAGGTCTTCGTGGTGAAGAATATAAAGCATAGCTTGGCAGCTATGCGGCAAAAAACATTAACTATATATTAAATGAAAGGAATGAAAAATGAAGAACACACTTGAGAGAAACCGGATGACAGATTACAGATCTTTACCACGAAGGACTCAGAGAAGCACTAAGGTTTTCTTTTTATTATTTCAAAAATATTTCTTCGTGTCTCTTCGTGCCCTTCGTGGTGAGAAAGTATGTATTATTTTGTTACTATTATTCTTCGCGGTAAGCTGTTCCTTCGGCTACTCCGGCGGCACAGGCGAGCCGAACAGCCCTTACCAAATCGCCGACGTAAACGACCTCCTCCAGCTCGCAAACGACGCAAACGACTATAACAAGTGTTTCATTATGACCGCAGACATCGACCTCGACCCAAACCTCGGTAATCCCGTATTTACAGATAATGTCATCGCACCCGATTACACACATCCATTCAGCGGCGTTTTCGACGGTGCAGGACACAAAATAAAAAATCTGACCATAAGAGACGGATTGTTTGGTCTATTTGGTTATAATTCCGGTGAGATAAAAAATCTTGGGCTCGAAAATGTTAATATGACCTCAGGCATATCATTTTTCTCTGAAGGTGGTGGGTTAGTTGGCTCTAATAGTGGATATATAAATAATTCCTATGTAACAGGTCTTATTGCAACTGAACTTGGAGAGGGATACAATGAATGTCTCGGAGGATTAGTTGGGGTTAACGATGGCCATATCAGCAATTGTTATTCAAAAGGCAGCGTCATTTGTGGCGACATCGAAGAACACGGACTTCCACCACACAATATTGGAGGTTTGGTGGGAGTAAATTGGGGTTATATTGACAATTCTTATTCTGAAGCTAATGTAACCGGCGGGCTCGGTAACGAACGTATTGGCGGGTTTGTGGGTAACTCTGGCATCGGCACGATTACCGACTGCTGTTCAACCGGAAATATCAAAGGATACATAGGAACTTCATATATTGGAGGTTTTGCGGGAAGCGGAGATAATATCGTTAGATGCTTCTCAACAGGAAACGTTTCGAGTGAAAGTAGTGCATGGGGTGGTGCATGGTATGTTGGCGGTTTTGTGGGACAGGGTGGGAATATCAGCCAATGCTTCTCAACAGGCAATGTTTCAACCGGTGGTATTTCTTACGGCATCGGTGGTTTGGTTGGAGTTGGTGGTGATATCAACGAGTGCTTCTCGACAGGTAATGTAACTGTTGGGGCTGATTCTCGCTTCATTGGCGGATTGATAGGAAGTGGCGGTAATGTCGATGAATGTTTTTCAACAGGCAAAGTAAGTGTTGGTTCTGGTTCGTATTATATCGGCGGTTTGATGGGAGGAAGCGGTGATGATGTCGAGGAGTGTTTCTCTACCGGCGACGTAAATGTTGGTGATTCTTCTTACGCGACAGGCGGATTGATTGGGGGCAATGGAGCTAATTGGGACGGCGTAGATATCAATAACTGCTATTCGACGGGAAACGTAACCTGTGGGGTTTATTCGCACGAAATAGGAGGGCTTGTGGGGGAAAACGGCAAGACCGGCAGTTGGGGCTATATTTATAATTGCTATTCCGCAGGCACCGTCGGGGCAGGCGCCGGCTCGTATAATATCGGCGGATTAGTCGGGCACGATGAATGGAACGACGTTTTCAGGGCGTATTTCCTCGATACGAGCGGGCCGGATAACGGCCTCGGGACGCCTCTGCCGGATGCGAATATGAAACACGAATCAAGTTTCGTCGGCTGGGACTTTGTCGGCGAGTCGCTCAACGGAACGCAGGAAATCTGGTGCATAAACGAAGGAGT
>JAFGDN010000076.1 GCA_016932095.1 Sedimentisphaerales bacterium | reverse complement strand
ATTTGGGTATCCTTTCACTAAATACCGACTCATCTTATCGGATACCCTCTATTCCGCAATGGCACAGTTTTTGGGGGTCAGCTCAAATTAAGTTTACTTAGAGAAATCGGTTTTCAACAAGATAAAATTACCACGTTAACTAAGAATTGCGAATCTTTTCGGTGGTTAGAATGGAATGCTCCATGGAACCTGCGACATCATAGTGATTAAATTTTCTCTGTGTCCTCCGTGGCTAAAAAATACGAGGCCTCTGTGGCAAATAAAACCTTTTTCCTTTTGTGCCTTCCTGCCCCGGCAAGCTGTAGGCCGGGGTTTGCGGCTATAAAATTTGTGAAATCTGCCTGCCCTCGAATGTTGTAGTCGGGGGTGTAATCTGTGGTTAAGAAATTAACTGCGACTGGATTCCTGCGTTTGCAGGAATGACAAAAAAGACCCCCCCAACCTCAAGAGATTGGGGGGGTAAAATATTCTACTTTGAAATCGTCGGACAAGTTTCGTTAATGTAATCTTCTCTTGGGAAATTCAGCCGAGCAAACTCGCCATGATACTTCAGAGCCGCACGGTCGTAGGCGCGAGCGGCCTCGATTTCGTTTTTGAACCTGCCTATTCGCTTCTGTTTACCATTCACACGTATAAAGACCCCCCATTCCTGGCAGCTCTTTTCAAAACAAACGCCCCGATATTTCGAAGAGGTATTTGCCTTTTTGGGCCTGTTAATGTTATTTTGAGAATAAGTCGCCAGGCGCAGATTCACCCTGAGGTTGTCTAATCCGTTGCCGTTTTGATGGTCAACCAGAATCCCCTTAGGCGCATTCATAATTAACCTGTGTAAAGCAACTAACTTGGTTCTTTTGGAATCTATTTTCATCGAGCCGACTGCATACCAGTTATTTCCATACCCCGACAGAATCCATTTGTATTTACAGTAAGTATAATAATCCTGCTCATCCACAATCGCGTATTTTCCGTCATCAATGTAAATCCGTCGGAAAGTATAGCCATATTTCAGCTTGCGATACCGCATCAGCGGCCACGCGCAGATTTTGTCTAACCACTCTGGAATTGATATCCTTATATTCAAATACGCAGACATAACCCTTTCTCCTCGGAGCGCAGCGCAGATTCCCGAGAGCCCGCTCCGTTGGCTTTGCATCAGGGAATCCATTTCGTTTAGAAATCCTAAATTCCAAATCCTAATCTCTAAACAATAACCAAACCCTAATGACCAAATGCCGCAAAACATCGGCGACCTCGACCTGTCGGGGTTTGTAATTTGGGATTTTAGTAATTTGAATTTGTTTAGGATTTAGTGTTTAGTATTTCGGATTTCTATCTCCACACTTCCTGGGGCTTCTGCCCCTCCCTTGCCCTTCTGGGTCATATCTTGCGCTTCTGCGCTATCTGCCCGGCCGACCCACCGCCAGCCGATGCAAGTTTGAATTATACCAAATAAAAACTGTAAGTCAATACAATTCTAACAATTTTCCGAAAATTATTTTCCCGTCATAAGCCCTTGTGATTATTAGCTTTAGATTCTACCCACCGTGAAACGGCGGGCTAATTACAAAAATAATCTGTGAAATCTGTGTAATCTGTGGTTAAGCGCACAGGTTGGCAAGGCATACAAATTGCTCAGGCTTAAGCTGGTCGGGTCTGTTGTTGGGGTCGATTCTGCATTTAGCGAAAATTTCAGGCCAGTTGTCAATCTTTCCAAGTTTTCCGGTGATTAGTTTGCAGCCGGCTTTGAGCATTTTTCTGCGGTGCTGCAGAAGACCGCCTGTGATGGCGCTAAGCGTTTCGATGCTTTTGATTTGCCTGATTTTTTCGGCGTTTCTGATGTAGCTTATCATCGCGGAATTGACCTGCGGCTTGGGCCAAAACACCGTCGGTTTCAAAGTCCTGATATGCTTAACGTCGCCTGTGGCCGAAAGGAGTATGCTGAGGATTCCGTAATCCTTTGTGCCCGTGATTGCCATCATTCGGTCAGCGACTTCTTTTTGAACTGTTACAAACATAGCGTCTGCGATGAGCTTTCCCGTTATGAGATTGAGCATAAGAGGCGTTCCGGCGGCGTAAGGCAGGTTGGCAATAAGTAGCAGACGACCTTTGTGCTCGCTACGGGCACAGCTCAGCGCGTCAATTACGACGGGATTGATTTCAAATTTATTTTTTAAACAATCGGCTGCGATAATTTCAAGATTAGGCCTGTCGGCGAGCTGCGTTTTGGCAATCTGGGCAAGGACGGCGTCGATTTCAACCGCGACGCAAAAACCGGCTTTTTCGGTAATCGCCTCGGTCAGTGAGCCGGTGGCGCAGCCGACTTCGAGAACAACGTCGTTTTTTCGAATGTCGGCTGAGTCGATAAGCAGGCGCATCAGGTTAAGGTCGATGAGGAAGTGCTGGCCAAACCGCTTGTTGGGCCTGACGCCCGACGAGGAAAGCAACTGCTCAATCTGGCGTTTACTCTGCATCGGCGGCGGCTTTTATTTTGACGGCCTTTCGTGTCTTTTTCGAGTTTACCATTTTGACGGCGGTAGCTATGGCTTCCATCATACTCGACGGGTCGGCGGTATTTTTGCCCGCGATGTCGAAAGCCGTGCCGTGTGCGGGCGAGGTGCGGATTATGGGAATGCCGATTGTAACGTTGACCGCCTTGTCGAAGGCCAACAGCTTCACCGGAATCATTCCTTGATCGTGATACATAGCGATAACGCCGTCGAACTCGCCGTTAACCGCCCGTAAAAACAGCGTGTCGGCTGGTATCGGCCCGAAGCAATCGATACCCTGTTCCTGCGCCATCAGGATTGCGGGTGATATGATTCGCTGCTCTTCGTCGCCGAATTGCCCGTTTTCACCGGCGTGCGGATTTAGGGCGGCGACGCCGATTTTGGGGGTTTCAATATCGAAGTATTCTTTCAGCGCAGTATTGAGCAAATCGAGCGGCTCAAAGACACAGCCAATGGTGAATTTGTGACGCACGTCAAATAACGCCAGATGAATCGTCGCCAGCGCCACGCGCAGCGGCCCCGCGACGAACATCATCGCCTTTCGCCGCGATTTGCATAATTTGGCGAACATCTCGGTATGCCCCGGCCAGGGCGCACCGGCCAATTTCCAGCTTGTCTTGTTTATCGGCGCAGTTACTACCGCGTCAATTATACCCCGCCTCGCAGCGTCGATAGCGTCAGCGCAAAACTTCAGCGACGCCTGACCGGCGACCTGCGTCGGCTCACGCACCCAGGGCGGCACTGAAAACTCATCATAGTCGGCGACCACAACCTTGTGCGGGTAGTCCCTGCTGATTTTCTCGTGCTGATGCCTGCCCCAGAACGGCTCGATTTCCGCCTTGTCGGCGGTGTATCGAAGCTGCTCATCCATCCCAAACACGACAAACTTAGCACAGCGCCTTATGGCAGTATCGGCGAGGGCCTTAACCACGACTTCCGGGCCGATGCCCGCCGGGTCGCCCATTGTGATGCCGATTACCGGCTGGTCGTTTATCGAGTTGTGATTTGTATTATTGCCCATTCTTGTAACTATACGATTGTTTATGGCGTTATTTCGCTATAAACAGAATTTTACTCAGAGCTGTATATGTGTTCTTCTTGAAAGTGAAAACCACCTCATCATCAGAAGAAACTTTTTCTTCTTTGAAAAATTTATCGATGCTGGCCTTGATAAAGTTAATGTCTTTTTTGATTTTCCAACTGTCTTCCCTGTTTTGGCGGTCATGCACCACAACAAACATTCTATTATCTGAGCCGAACCTTTGGTCCCCCTGATTTTCGTAGAGCCATACCGCGAGCTTCTTTAAGTCAGAAGATGTGTTGCACCCGCCGTCATACCCAGAAGGCAAATAAGTAATTTTAAGGTCGAAAGGCTGCCCATCAAAAAATATATCGACTCCTTTAAGATTGTTTAGAGTCGGGACAACTTTTGGATGCGTGCTGATGAGGTCTTCAATTATAACGGTTGTCCAATGATTGTACCAAGTGCAGATAACATAATCCCGAACTGAATCGAAAAGTTCATCTTTTACGCGTTGAAGAAGAATATCATATTTGTAATATTTTCTCACGTATTGCACCTGAATTTTATTATCAAGTTGTCCCTGAACAACTCCCCATTGAAAACTTTGAACCTTGTGGAGTTCGTTTAATAAAATATCATCAGGAATGGTTTTCTGACGTTCTTGGACTTTTTTCGCATACCGTTCTCTAATGAACTTGTCTAATTCATCTTGGTTGAAGGGTAAGGCGGCGAGACTTTTCACAATCTCGCCCTTTTTCCGTCCGGGCAATTCTTTAATCGTGGCAAGCTCCTTCAGAAGGTCGGCGGGGACGGACTCCAGTTTTAACCTTAGAACTTCTTTATTGCTTAACAAAGGCATCGTTATATTACTTTCTCTTAAAAAGAAATATGTATTCGTGTTTGAAGATATAGAAGCCGCCGACGAGGGCACGATATCGCCAAAGGTCTTTTTGATTGCGTTTGCCGAGCGTTTCCTCGAAATTCTTAACGATGATGCTTTTCAATGTAAAACCGCATTTTAGAACCTCCTGCATCGTCAAAAAGCCAAGAGGTATCCACTCGCCCTTGCTGTATTTGTCACCAATTACCAGGGCAAAGTATCGCCCCTTATCAAGAACTGCAGACGCCTTACGAACAATTTGGCCCATCATTGCAAGGAAGTCGTTGACGGTCTTTGCATTGGACAAATCGCGCGGGTCGTCGCTGAATTTGATAATATCGAAATAAGGCGGATGCATAATTAGTAACTGCACTGAATTTTGCCTGTATTTCTGAAGTAGTTTTTCGTAATCGATATTGGCGCTATCGGCTTTAATTACTTCATTGGTAGTATTAAAGCGGTTTAGTTCCGACCAAATTAGGTCGTTGGCGGTTTTTACTACATTTGGTTGCAGCTCAATACCAACGCAATTTCTGCCAAGACGCTGTGCCTCGATTAGGGTTGTGCCGCAGCCGGCAAAAGTATCAAGGACCCATTCACCTTTTTTGGTGTATCTTTTCATCATTTGGTTTGGTATCTGAGGGATGAAATTGCCCCAATAGTCGGCCTTGTGCACGCCGGAACTATCTCTTTTATCGAGAACCCACAAGCTGTCGGTAAGAATATCATCATATTCTTTCCACCTGTTGAGGTTAAGGTCGTTGATTTTGTTGGTCTTTTGTTCGGCTACGGCTTTGGCGAGGCGATGCAGATAATACTTGCTTCGGTCCAACGTTTGCGCTTCAACAATTTGCTTTAGTTCTCCGAACAAGTACTTTTGGTTTATCTGGATTGTATCGCCATTTATTCCAATGTTGAGCAGACCCTCTCTATCAGTTTTGATAGTTGACAGTTGACCTCTTAATGTGAAAATTTTCTCTCGCAACGCCGATAAGGACACCTCATTACCAGCTGCATTTATCATTTCAAGAAGCTTTGGTTTATTGAGAATTATCGCCTTGTCGTAGCCGATAAAGTCAATCTCCTCAAACAGTGGTTTTTGCGTTTTATCGTTCGTTTTTATGTTTACTGCCATAAACTAACGTCAGAAATCTTAAAAGCCCATTTCTTTTAATTTATCAATAGTTAGGTTTTCCTTCGCAAGGCCGAGGCCATCAAGGTGCTTTTTCACGGCTTTCATTATTATATCAGTTTCGATGTTGACTTTTTGACTAATTCCGGCTGCACCCAGCGTTGTTTCTTTAAGCGTCTGAGGTATCAACACGACGGTAAAGCCATCAGTATCAATCTCAGCTATAGTCAGTGATATACCGTCAACGGCAACGGAACCCTTCAACACCATCTGTTCGAGGAGGTCTTTTGACGCCTTGAAGGTAATGACTGAAAAATCGCCTTTTTTTTCGATTTTTTGGATTGTCGCGATACCATCAACGTGGCCTAATACGAAATGGCCGCCGAACCGGTCGTCAGCCCGCATAGCAAGCTCGACGTTGACTTTCGAGTCGGCGGTGAGCTTTCCGAGGGTGGTTTTACTTAGGGTTTCGCCGCTTAAATCAAAGCCCGCCGCTGAACCCGCCAGTTTAGACAAGGTCAGGCATACGCCGTTGATTGAGATACTGTCGCCGATTTTGACCTGCTGAGCGAGCCGTTGTAAATCGACAGTCAATACCGCCCCCCCAGCCGTTGTCGAAAACGGCTTAACCTGACAAACCTGTTGTATTATTCCCGTGAACATAGGCAATTGACTTTTTGCGTTTTAGACTTACTATTGTAAGAAATCGGCTGCGAATAATCAATCGTTGCGAGAAAGGGGTATGGCCTTATGGATAACTTTTGGGTAAAAGTGGTTATTATCATTGTAGCGGTAGTGGCGGTTGTTGCTGGGATAAACTATTTTAAGGGACCAAAGCCGCAGCAACCGGCACCGCAGGAAAAGACAATAGGCGATACGTGGCGAGAGGACGACAAGCGGCTGCGCACCGAACCGAATGTAACGCCGGCCTCAACTCAGCCCCAACAACTGGAACAGCCGACGATAAAGTTTAAGGAGCTTACAGAAGAACAACAGGCGGGCGCCGAGCAGTTATTTGAGATGGCGATTGCCTCCCGCAAAATGGCTCGCCTGCCGGGGGTGGGTTATAGGGAAATGGTCGATTATTGCCGGCAGCTCATTGAAAGGTATCCCGGCAGCGAATTCGATTACAAGGCCAGGCGTATGTTAGGCGAGGTCCCGCAAAACGAGTGGGAACGATACCACATAACCCAGGAAGAAATTGACGGGCCTACAAAATAAGTGCGACTTTGATTGATAATATTGGCGTAAATTCGTAAAATATGACAAGGATGTCTAGATCCAAATCGAAGGATAGTCAGGCAATAAGAAAACCGTTAGCGTCGGTTAATATGGGAGGATTTACTGCGATGTTAATAAAAATTCTCTTGCAGAACATGGGTTTATTTGATTTGAAGGTTGTATTTTCAGGGAACCATTAATGAAGAAGGTTCTTGACAGATTAGCTCAAGCAGTAACGCACTTAAAGACAATAGAGAATTTCTTTATTAAAAAGGTTCCTGCATACGCGCGAAATGAAGAAAGACTTGAGAAACTTGGACGATTCTATGATGAATTCGCCCGGGAGCTTTATGCTGGCGGCAGAAAAGACGGCCACCTTGGAAAAGGGAATCGCTTTCACCGAGGAATGACCCTCGCAGATTTGCTGACTTATACTGTGTTTGGTCGTGGTTTCTATGTCTTAAAAGCCTCGGATGTTCATCGGAAAGCTTTTATAGAAATCGTTATGAGGATTTCGAATAAATTGCTTCTTCAAGAAAATATATCCGTTGACCCAAAGCTTAGAAAAGGGCTTCTCAATGCGCTTTTATCTCATAGGATACCGAATTTTTTTGAGGACGATGAGCAAAAAACCAAAATAAAACAGTTGAAAGCTTACAACGGCCCCATAATATGGGATAAGAAAGGGACAGAATTTTACAAAATCATGGATTCGATTCTCCCCAAATCCAGGGGGCTAGCAATCGAATTTCTAATTTATCTTTATTTAATCCACTGCAGATTTGGTTTTGTGATACCACTACTTCTTCATCAAAGATTGATTACCAAAGGGGGACTCATCGCTCCTCCGGATTTTCTTGTGCTTAAAAATGATGGTCGCATTTTTGGGATCGAGGTTGGTTCTTTAAAAGAAGGTCAAAACACCAATTTCATCACAACAACTTCGATACCCACTATAACCGCAGAACTTGATAATGATCAACCTTTCAGATGTCCTAAATGCCAGCAATGGATTACGTACTGTGATCAAGTTATAAAAACTTACTCAGAAGGGATTTCGAAGCCAAATCCTTTTAAATGTAAAAACTGTAAGTATTTCAATAAAGGCCGATGTCAAGATATAATCTTTTTTGGCAAAATCCCCAAATTAACAAAGGGTAATCGGCGATATCATTATCGATGCGTAGCAAAAGAAAAAACCGTAAAAATATTAATTAAAAAAAATAGATTGAACGAACATTTCAAAGTATGGTATCCAACAGCATCTATCATTGATGCACTTAATGAAGAAAGAAACCAAAAAGAAAAAAACTGTTGAGGAATCATTTGATGGTTATGTTAACAAATACGGAAAAGCGTGTAACGCTATACTCTGACGACAGCAATATACCGACTGTTCCGAGCGAGGTAAAACACAACACGCCTTTAGAAAGCTTAAATCTAAATTGGCGAGAGAGAGATTTGCCAGAGGCGCAAAGAACTAAACATGTTCACCGTCTTCATCCATACTTAGGGAAATTTATACCTCAACTTGTTGAAATATTCCTTCGAAAGTACTTCAAAAAAGGCGAAACTATCCTTGATCCATTCGTTGGTTCAGGAACAACTTTAATCCAGGCAAATGAGCTTGGAATCAATTCAATTGGATATGATATTTCGGCCTTCAATGTTCTACTTTGCAAAGTCAAAACTGCCAAGTACGACTTAGCCAAAGCCCATAAAGAAGTTATGGACATTCTTCAAAAAGTCAGAAAGACAACACATTCATACAAATCGAGTGAGTCACTATTTGAAAAAAATTCTCAACACCATGAAAACAAAGTTCATACTGAAGATTCTTATCTTAATAAGTGGTTTGCTCCACAAACCTTATTTGAATTATTGACGTATAGAGACCTCATTAATACCGGTGAATATGAATATGGAGATTTACATCGTGTAATACTATCTCGTTCTGCAAGATCAGCCCGGCTTACCACTCATTTTGATTTAGATTTTCCAAAGCACCCCCAAACAGAACCATATTGGTGTTATAAACATTCAAGAACATGCTCCCCGACTGAAGAAGCCTATAAATTTCTTTACAGATACAGTATCGACACCTTAGAACGAATCGGTCAGTTTGCAAAATTACGGACAGATGCTTTTGTTAATGTTTACAACGTAGATAGTCGCAATGCAGATATTCCTCCCATACATGGCGTTATTAGCAGTCCCCCGTATGTTGGATTGATTGATTATCATGAACAACATGCTTACAGTTACCATTTATTAGGGATGCCTGAAAATGCCTCTAATGAAATTGGGTCTTTTCGTAAAGGTAGGAGTCCTAAAGCGAAAGAGGATTATAAGCGGGATATTGCAACGGTATTCAAAAGAGCGATTGACTCTATGCCATCAGGCCGACATCTCATTATTGTAGCTCATGACCGTTCTGATTTATATAGCGGGATTGCTGAAATCCTTAATGTTACAGTCGAGGGAGTAATCCAACGTCATGTCAATCGACGTACAGGTCGGCGAGCAGGTGAATTTTTTGAATCCGTTTTTATTTGGAGAAAACCTTAAGTAAAGGAGGATTTTGTTAATGCCAAATTCTGCTCGAATGAAATCTGCGATACAGGCCGTTATTAAAGAAATGATGGATAGGGTTATGAATAAAGTGCTCATAACCGACCCCTTTAAAAAGGATGAGCATCACGCTGCGAAACCACTTTATGCCATGCTCGTTCCCGACGAGATATTTAAAGGTGCTCATTTTGAAAGAAGATTTGTTACCCCATTTGGTAGTGTGTGGGAGAAACTTGCTGTAGTTGCTGCTACGGAGGGATTAGGATTAGGGAGGCAAGGGTATGAAATAAATGGTGTTGTGCGGGCTGAACGGCTTAGGAGAATAACTGAGATTTTAAATAGTTTGGAGCATGGGAAAAAGGGGGATGAAAGAATCCGGCCAAATTGGAAAAAAGAATTAGATTACGTTCTACGAGGCGGGGGAAATAAAATACCCGTTACAGTAATATGCGATGTTTATGCCGAGGATACAAAGAATAAGAAAAAATATGCTTTTGAACTTAAAGCGCCACTTCCCAACAGCGACCAAACCAAAGTTAGTAAAGAAAAGATATTGAAACTCTATAGCATGGAACCCTTGCAAGTTGATGCTGCTTATTACGCTTTGCCTTATAATCCTTATAAACGACGAGAGGATTATGACTGGAAATTTCCTGCAAGATGGTTTGATATGAAACATGATGAGGTAATCCTTATCGGTAACGAATTCTGGGAGAAAATCGGCGGTTTAGGAACCTATCAATCTTTTATTGAAGCGGTAAATGAAATTGGCAAGGGATATCGTGAAAGAATTTATAGAGAATTCCTCGGCATAGAACCGCCTTCTGAACAGGCACCCAAGTTGTAATCGCTTTTAAGGAGAAAGTATGAAAGACGGAAATTTTCCGGTGATAGCGCTCACGGCTGGTTGTCTGCCGGAGGCGTGGGAAAAGGCGGTGCTGGCGGTTTGGGACAACGGATTAGATATAAAGACCCAGTATGACCGGCCGGGGGACCCGCCGAGCAAAGACGCGACGGTTATGGTAACGATAACTAATCCCTTTGCTGAGCCGAGGATTCACAAAAATTTCCCCGGCGGGCCTGTGGAGCTTGAATCATACCGGCAGGAGGTGATTGACGGGATTCACGACCACTGGATTGACCCTGCGGCGGGAAAATGGACCTATACCTATCACGAACGGCTGTTCGGATACTCGCCCGTCGAGGATATCAGGAACCCGAATACCAAAAAGCCCTTCAAAAAAGTCAACCAGATACAATACATCATTGACGCCCTGTCGAAGGTTACGCATACCCGAAGGGCGCAGGCGCTCACCTGGATGCCGACGGCAGACCCGGCCACCGACGACCCGCCCTGCCTGCAAAGGATATGGTGCCGACTCATAAGCGATGGCGCCTCAGGATTTGTGCTTAATATGAATACCCACTGGCGCAGCAGGGATTTATACAAGGCGTGGTTTATGAACGTTTATGCGCTGACCGACCTGCAAAGGACCATAGCCGAAAAGATTTCGCAGAACATCAAAAAAAACGTCGCCGTCGGCAGATACGTTGACATAAGCGACTCACTGCACATTTACGGCAGCTACTTCAACGACGTTTCACGTGAAATAGGAAAAATGCGGTTAAGCCCCTTCACCAAACGCGCCTGGGAAAGCACTCATCCGGTATTTGAGATGATGACACGGGAGACACGTGAAAAGCTGGCCAAGGACCCCGACTGGTTCGCCAAAGCAAAGGGATAACTACTGCCATTACCTCAATTTGGCAAACACCTGTTTTCATTTTATAGTTTAATTGACTGGGCTATAAAGTGGATTCAGCCGCCCAGCACTATTTTGAGCAATTAACTGTTATGGTTATCGGCGGCTTGTTTACCCGAACGAAGCCGATGATAGTAATAGTGCCGGTTGCTCAAAATAGTGCTGGGGACAGGCAGTCCGGTAAAAAACTGCTCAGTATATCGTCCCTCGGTAGCTGAGAAAGACGATAACCCGCGTCGCCAGCGAAGCGAGGCGAGCAGCACCCAGGGACACGAAAAAAAACACTTTCGCCCCGGTGCGAAGGTGAAATTTTGAAAAACCATATAAGTTTCTTTCCGAGTTGGGGCCCGTGCGCAGATGTGCGTAAGGCCCTTTTTTCTTGGCATTTTCCGGTCGTTAAAGCTATACTGAAAGCATAACGTCAGGAAATCCGGTAAAAAAGGAAGGAAACCGAATATGGCGGAAGACGAAATACGCATCGAGTGGGCGCTGCCGTCACCCAAAAAGCTTTTTACCCCCGCGGTCACCATCATCCTCGTTTTGCTCGTTGCCGGCTGGACGCTGCTTCACTACGCGCTTGGTTTTACGTTCAATTATCTTGCGTTATCCCTCCAGGGTATTTTGCGCGGCAGGATATGGCAACTGGTAACCTACCCGTTTTTTAACACGTGCACTGTAACGCTGATTTTAGACGGTTTGCTGATTTTGTTCATAGGCAGCGCCGTCGAGCGTGAATGGCGAACCGGCTCGTTCATTTTGCTCTGGCTGGTTGTTTGCATTGTTTGCGGAATTATATGGATTTCCATCAGCGCGTTACTCGGTAAAAACTATATCGGCCTGGGGTCGGATTCCTGCGCATACGGCTTAATCGCGGTATTCGGATTGCTTCACAGGAAAAGGAGAGTTCTTGCCTTGTTCTGGGCGGTGGAAGCTCAGTATATTACGTGGGGGCTTATCGTTATCGGGATTGTTCTCGGAATACCGCAGCCAATAACGTGGATTTGGGTATCGGGTGCGCTTGTGGCGTATCTTTACGTCAAGCTGAGATGGCGAATCAGCGCGTCTGTCAAAAATAACCTGCCGAACAGATATAAACCGGGAAGCTTTGTTGATATAGATTGAAATTATGAATCCGGCGGCCCATATTCAAGTCCCCCGGCGGGCAGAACTCGCCAGAAAGGCGATACGGCACTGTCAGCTTTGTCCGCGAAACTGCGGTGTTGACCGGGTTTCGGGACAAAAAGGATATTGCAAACTCGACTCAAGCGTCAGGTGCTACCGTGATGTGCTGCACTGGGGCGAAGAGAAGGAATTAAACCCTTCGCACCAGGTTTATTTTGCCGGCTGCAATTTAAGATGTGAGTTTTGCTCAGTGGCCGAATGGAACGAGCAGCCCGAATCGGCGGAAATAATGGATTTAGAGCGGCTCATCGCCTCAATAAAAAGACGTAAAAGCAGCGGCGCCAAAAACCTTAACCTTCTGGGCGGCGAGCCGGCGGTCAGCATACCCGGCATTCTCGAACTGCTGGGCCGGCTTGATGCTTCAACTTTGGTGGTTTGGAACTCGAATATGTATTATAATGATATAGTCGATGAACTTATGACTGGCCTTATGGATATCTGCCTTGCCGACACCAAATGCGGCAACAACGACTGTGCCCGCCGGCTGCTCGGCTGCGAGGATTATATGGAAATAGTGAAACGAAACATTATCAATGCCTCGCAGAATTGCGACGTAATTGTCCGGCATTTGTTGCTGCCGGGCCATTTTGACTGTTGCGTCAGGCCGATTCTGAACTGGCTGTCGGCTGAACTGCCGAGCGTGAAGGTGAGCTTGAGAGGAAATTACGTGCCGCCGGCACAGGACGGGGAGGCGCCGTTGAGATATTTGCAGCCGGATGAGCTTGAACAAGCTGAGCATTTGGCAGAGGAAAAAGGTCTTACGCTGATACGATGAAGAAGCAACGATACAGGCGAAAATGCGGCGACTTTGAAATACGCGTCCTGGCGGACGGCAGGGTCGCATTGCTTGCGCCTGACGACGAGCTTTTGGCAATCGCAGGCGAGCTTGACCCTGAAAATACACTTTTACCGCCCAAAACGAGGGATAAAAAAAATGCCCGAACCTAAAGAAACGCAGCCGAAAGGCCGGCCCGATGACGAGGCAGCCGCTAAGAAAATGAGCGAAATTGAGGTCCTTATTCGCGCCAGGTATCCGCTTGTTTACGTGATTACCTGGGAGGAGCAACGGCTTCTCAGGCACGTAATGAAAATCGGCTCACGCCTGGGTAAAGGGGTATTCGAGTGGTCTGTTACGACGGGTCTTGTGCCTGCCGGGACACAGGTTCAATCCCAGAAGCACAGGGATACTGCCACACAGGACCCTCTGGTTGCGCTGGATAACGTTATTGAGCACGTTGAGCCGGCCCTTTACGTTTTCAAGGATTTTCACCCGTTCCTCAAGGGGCAGAATATGGCGGTCATCCGCCGGCTTCGCGAGGTCTCCTCAACGATGCAGAACACATATAAAACCATTATAATCGCAAGCCCCATATTTGAGCTGCCGGCGGAGCTTGAGAAAGACCTGACGGTAGTGGATTTCGATTTGCCGGGAGAAAAGGAATTCGCTGCGCTTGTGACAAGAATCATCGACGAGGTCAAGGGAAATCCCAAATTAAACGTAGCCATAGACAACCATACGCGGGAGCAAATCGTGCACGCCCTTCTTGGGCTTACCCTCGTCGAGGCGGAAAACGTCCTGGCAAAAACGCTGGTTGAGCATCGCAGCTTAGGTGAAAAGAGTTTGGATGTTATTTACAACGAGAAGCGTCAGATTATCCGCAAAAGCGGTCTTTTGGAATATTACGACGCCGAGGAAGACCTGTCATCAGTCGGGGGACTCGATGCCCTTAAAAGCTGGCTTCTTAAGCGTTCCGTGGCGTTTACCGACCAGGCGCGGCAATTCGGACTTCCGGCCCCCAAGGGGGTATTACTGCTGGGTGTGCAGGGGTGTGGAAAAAGCTTAATGGCCAAAACAATCAGCAACACCTGGAAACTGCCTCTTTTGCGGTTTGACGTAGGGAAGGTATTCGGCTCGCTGGTAGGTTCATCTGAGCAGAATATTCGCAGGGCAATCAAGGTAGCCGAATCGGTGGCGCCGGTTGTGTTCTGGATTGACGAGATTGACAAGGCCTTCCGCGGCTCACGCGGCAGCGGCGCAAGCACTGACAGCGGAACTTCCGCCCGCGTATTCGGGGCGTTCCTGACGTGGTTATCTGAAAAAAACAAGCCCGTTTTTGTTGTCGCAACAGCCAACGACGTTTCAATGCTGCCGCCTGAACTTCTGAGAAAAGGGCGATTCGACGAGATTTTCTTCGTTGATTTGCCGGCGTTTGTGGAGCGAAGGGCGATACTCGACATTCATTTGAAGAAACGGCGAATCGACCCGGCGTCATTCGATATGGACGCCCTTGCACGTGCCTGTTCGGGCTATAGCGGCGCTGAAATTGAGGAGGCGATAATCAGCTCGATGTTCGACGCCTTCTATGAAAAACAGCCGATAACGACCCAGCGACTGTTAGAAAGCATCGGCCAGACGGTGCCGCTTTCAAAGACGATGAGCGAGGAAGTGGATGGTTTGCGCAAATGGGCTGAAGGACGGGCAAGGCGGGCAACCAGCGACGCGATAGCCGCCGAACCCGGGGCCGACAAGCGCAAGCTCGAAATATAAGACAATATGAAAAAAGGTTAAGGAGCCGGATATGAGTGCAGTAGTAATCCTGACGCCCGCTATAGTTGCCGGTTGGCCTACGATTGTCGCCGCAGTCGCGGGGGCCGCGTCTGCGCTGGGGCTTGTGGTCAAGCAGAGCGTTAAGCAGGATATTGATATTGCCCAGCAGACGCAGGCAACAGAGCAGACAGTTGAGGTGGAGCTTGCCAAGAGCGAAGTCGTCGCTCAAAACCTCGCCAAAGAGAAGGAAATTGTCGTCACAAAAGGCGATATCGAGCTTAGCGTCAGCCGGGACGAACGAGGCCGGTGCAAGGTCTGCGCCAAAGGCAAAGGCAAAACAAAGGCGGAGCTTAAACAGATTGCCGAACAGTTTGCACAGAAGATGGCGCAGTGTTTCGTTTACAACCGCGTCGCCACGGAGCTGAAGAACAAAGGGTTCCAAACGGTCAACGAAGAAGTTATGGAAGACCAGAGCATACGAATAAACGTAAGGCGTTGGGTGGATTAAACAAATGGCACAACACGATGTCGAAATAGTGATTTCAAAAACCGGCGAGGTTAAAGTGCACATCAAGGGAGTCAAAGGCAAGGGATGCCTCGAATATGCCAAGTGGCTCAGTAAGATTGTCGGCTCGGTCAGGGAGCAGAAGCTGACAAGCGAATACTACGAGCCGGAAGTCAAATCGAAAATCGACCTTCACCAGCAACTGAACGACGAGTAGCAGGTCCGGGATGCGATGCCAGCGATGCCAGTTTGAGAACATTCCCGGCGAAAGCCGGTGTTTTAAGTGCGGTTCCGTTCTGGGCGGCGCAGGCGTCGTCGTTGATATTCACCCGCCGAGAATGCCCCCCTGGAAGAGGCCTTTACGTTCCCTTTTACGCTGGTTTCGTCTTCACAGCGTCGCACCCGAGGAGCTTCCGAGGCCTAAAGTGAAAGTGCCGGCTTTTATGAGGATAATGTCCAAAGAAACATTTGTCGGCCTTATATTGTCGATAGTCCCGGGACTTGCGCATTATATTGACGGCAGATTTCGCGAAGTTCGCTGGTTTGTTCTCGGCTGGTTTTTAGCCCTGCTCGCCGGGATATCTCTTTACGGCGGTAATATGGGGCTTTTATTACTCGGTATTGCGGTCGGACTTCACGGCTGGATTGCCTTTCAGCACACCCTGTTAAGGGAGATAGTCGAAACCGCGAGGAAATTCGGAACGCTGACAATCCTGCTGGCAGCCATAGGGTTTGCCTACTGGGGTATTCGAAGCACCATTTTCAGTGAATTTGTCTTCGGTCATTCTAATCTGGCGATACCCTTTCAGAACGTTCAAAACGGTGATTTGCTCCTGGGCAGGCGCAGTTTATCACAGCCGGCTAATTTAAATCGAGGCGATTTCGTTCTGGTTCGGGCAGGGAATGTCATAAGAGGCGGCAGCGGACCAGTAATCAGAAATGGGCCGATTATGGCAGGCCAGATAGTCGGATTTTCAGGCGATACAATCCTTATTGCCGGTCGCGCTTTTATCGTCAATGGTCAGCCGATAGATAGTAACCAAATCCCTGTTCCCGAATGGATAACCGGCAAAATAAAACCCGTTCAGGTTCCAAACGATACATATTTTATCAGCGACGATTATAATGTTGTGATTCGAGGCAACGCGGTTATGAACACAGAGCTTGTCGAACGTGCTTTATTAGTGGGTGTATCAGAAATACAGGCAAAGGCAGTTATGCGATGGCTGCCTCTCGGCAGGCGAGGTTTCCTGAGGACGGCGCAATGATGAGATTTTCAAATCTTGAATTTGGCGACAAACGCGATGAGAGGTCTGCAAAAACACCGGCCGGGGAAGATATTCGGGATGCAGAGTATTTCCACAAGCAGGCACTTCGATACTGGCTTGCGGGCGATTTTGAGGTGGCGTTGCGGAATTATTCGCGTGCGCTGGAGCAAAACAGCGTTTTTTATCCCGGCTGGCTCGGGCAGGTGCAGATGCTTATCGAATTAGGTGAATACAAGGAAGCGGCCGTATGGGTCGATAAGGCGCTCGAGATGTTCCCAGAGCATCCGGAGCTTTTATCGGCAAAGGCGGTTGCCTGCGCACGCGACGGAAGAATGGAAAAGGCAATCGCATATTCCGACGAATCGATAACCAAGGAAAACGTTACCGCGAGGGTCTGGCTGGCACGGGCGGAGGTGATGCTCAGTCGCAAAAGCAGCATAGCCCAGAATTGTATCAGCAAGGCCGTGTCGGCGGCCTGCGGCGAGGAAGGTTTGATAATTCGTTTGCAGGCGGGCCGGCTGCTCAATCAAAACGGCGACTACGCCTTTGCAATGCAATTCCTGCGAACACTCGTCGATGAGCTGCCTAAATCGGCTCTTGCCTGGTATGAGCTTGGATGCTGCCAGGCGGGATTAGGCAGGCCCGAAGCAAAAGCCAGTTTTGAGCAGGCCCTGAAGCTGCGCCCCGACTGGGCCGCGGCGGATGAGGCGTTAAAAAAATTCAACGCGAGAGGATTTTTCAGTAAATTTTTTGGAAGATAAACTATGGTTGTATCCGGTGAGATTCAACGCATACTTGCGGCGGCCAGGCAGGAAAACGCATCTGACATTCATATCGTAGCGGGATTGCCGCCATTGTTCAGGATAGGCGGCGAAATTATGCTGACTAATATGCCCCCGCTTACGAGGGAAGACACCAAACGACTCTGTTACGACCTGCTTAATGAAGAACAGGTAAAAGTTTTTGAACGCGAATGGCAGATATGCTGCTCGGTATTTGACGACAAGCTGGGGCGGTTCCGCATCTCGGTTTATTACCGCGTAAGCAATCCCGAGATGGCCATCAGGCCCGTTATGGACCACATTAAAACGCGTGCCGAGCTTCGGCTTCCCGAACAGCTCGAGGATTTCACGCGGCTGTCCAGCGGCCTTGTTTTGATAACGGGGCCCACGGGCACGGGCAAGACAACGACGATGAACTATATGATTGACCTGATTAACAGCGAAAGGCGGTGTAAAATCATCGCCATTGAGGATCCTGTCGAATACGTTCACAGGCCCAAGAAGGCCATCATCATCCAGCAGGAGTTATACACCGACGTAAAGTCGTTCGGCAGCGCCCTAATCCACGTCCTTCGCCAGGACCCGGACGTTATCTGTATCGGCGAGATGAGGGATATGGACACAACCGCCACGGCCCTTGTCGCCGCCGAGACGGGACACCTGGTCATCGCTACCTGCCATACGCCCAACACCCTTCAGACGGTCGAACGCATCGTCTCGATATTTCCGGAAAATCAGCAGCCGCAGATTTTTGCCCAGTTGGCCAGCTCGCTTCAGGGGGTCATTGCCCAGCGGCTTATTCCATCGGCCGACAGAAAATGCCGGATTATCGCGACGGAACTATTGATTATGAATCACGCGGCAAGGAGGCATATACGCGACCATGAGCTGCACCTTTTAATCAATGTTATTCAAATGGGGCGAAAGACCGGTATGCACCTGATGGAGGACTCCCTTTTAGAACTATACGAGGCGGGAGAAATAACCTACGATTCGGCCGTCAATTACTCTCACGACCCGGGCGAGATGAGAAAGAGAATTCACAACCAGACAGAGCGTCACAACGAGCCGTCTTAAAAAACCAGGCAATCTCAATAACCGAAAAAACAGCCGAAGTGCCTGTAAAAAAGCCCTATCGTCCGCATCGAGATAATCGCGACGACCTGTTCAAGCAGGTTCATAGACAGCTTGCCCGTGATTGTTCCTGCCGTCTCCCTTGCCATAGGCGCATATTGCTCTGTTACGGTCTCCATATAGCAGGCAAGGGCAAGTATGGCAACAACCGTCAAATACGGGAAAAACGCCCGAATGACCGGAGTAAAGAAGCGTTTTAATTCCAGCAGTGAGGTTATTTCTTCCATCATTGAGACCTTCAAAATCGCCAGCGGAAACAAAATCAGGCCGGCGGCGAACAAAGAAATCAGAAACCAGTCAGTCATATCGCCTCGCTGCCGCAAACTTTGCAGCGTTGCATCGCCTCTGCCGAATAGCCACGCAGCAGCATAAAACGGCAACTCCACGACAAACAACGTTGCCCCGAAAACGAGAATCGGCTTTAACATATACCACGCAAAATCTATGCCCGTTCCAACATCGATTTCAGGAAATTTATCATTGCCCAAAGCGGTCTCGCAAATAATCTTCAGATAAAATCCGAACAGGTAACCCCAGGCGGCAAGATACACAAACAAACCCAGGCAGCAGGAGCCCGCCGTGAAAAACTTGAAACACACCGCCGCGGCTACAAAAACAAGCCCGGTCAAATTGTCCCTGTCGAAAAAGATTTTCCAGCTTTCAAAAAACACTGCTCGGTAAAAACCCGTCAGCGGCGCTTCGGGCTCCTGCGGCGGCTCGATTGTTTGCGGGGCCTGCTCGCTTTTTTGGGGTATTATCAGTTTTTGTCCGCAGGTCAGGCACTTCGCCGGTTTGCCCGCGTGCCTGTCGGCAAAGGCAATCAGCGAACCGCATTTGGGGCATTTGAACTGTATCGTCATTGCTGTTTGCGGCCGGCCTGCATTTCGTCCACAAAAGATTTAAGGTCGTTGGCCCACTTCTTTGCTTCGAGCAGGTCGATTTTATCCTGCTTTACCAGCGTAGCGAGGTGTCTTTCGAGCGTCGTCATTTTTTCATCGGGTATCAGACGTGTCTTGGTCTGAAGCTGCGAGTAAATCTGCTCGATTTTACCAACCCTTATAAGGTTCGCGCAGGCGTAATTATTGTTGAGGATTTCCATCGCGGCGATTCGGCCGGTGCCGTCCTTTCGCGGTATGAGCTTCTGGCAAATTATATACACAAGACCCAGCGAAAGCTGGTTGCGGACCTCGTTTTGCCTGCTCGACGGGAAGTAATCAAGCACCCGCGTAATCGTTCCGGTCGCGTCCCTTGTATGCAGGGTCGAAAAAACCAGGTGTCCCGTTTCGGCGGCCATAAGGGTCATTGATATGGTCTCGGGGTCTCGCATCTCACCGACGATTATCACGTCGGGGTCTTCCCGCAGCATCGCCCGAAGGCCTGAGTTGAATGATTTTACGTCCCTGCCGACCTCCCGCTGCGAAATCATACAATGATTATTTGGCAGAAGGTATTCGATTGGGTCTTCGAGCGTGATAATCCGGCAGGCCTTTTTCTCGCTTATACGGCCTATCAATGACGCGATAGTCGTTGATTTGCCCGCCCCGGTAATGCCAGTCAAAAGGACAAGCCCCTGCTTACACTCGACGATATCCTCCCAGACGTTGTTGGGAAAGCCGATTGATTCGGCTTTTGGAATATCCAGCGACAGCGCCCGAATCGCTGCGCTTATACCGTCATTTTCGTGAAAGACATTTATACGGAACTGCAGCGTTCCCATGCGGTATGAGCAATCGATGTCGTCCTCTTTCTGGAACTTTTGGAGATGTTCGTCGCTGAGAATCGGGAATATGAGCTTCTGGGCGACGTCGGCCGTTATGGGCGGGCCTTTGAGATAAGTTATGTCACCGTCGATTCGATACGCAGGCGGCATACCGACCTTGATGTGAAGGTCGGATACCCGCATCGCGCCTTTTTTCTCGAAATAGTAAAGCAAATCATAAATGCTGAGCGTTCCCATATTCTCGGTGGTGTATGCCTTGGTCGTAACTACGTATCCTTCAGCCATATTTGCCTCCTATTGAGCTTAATTCTACGGGCTTTTATCATTATATCACAGAATTTATCCCGAACGAAGTATTTCAATCATTGATAATTGATGATTGATGATTGATAATGAGCGGCTGATATGACTATTAGAACTGAGAACCGAATACCATTGACGAGGATTCAAAAGCTCATCGGCCAAAGGATGCTCGAAAGCAAGCGGACCAAACCCTGTTACTATATGGGTATTGAGGCCGACACGACCGAACTTATGGACAGCCGCCACGAGCTCAAAAAGCAATTAGGCGTTAAAATCACGTCCAACGCATTCTATATCAAGGCCCTCGGTCTTGCGGTCAAAGAATTCCCTCTAATGGTCGGCTCATTAGACGCGGATTCGACAAGCTCACCGCAGGGCGACTCGATAATAATCGCCGACGAGATAAACGTCGGCTTTGCCATTAGCGCCCCGCAGGGTTTGGTTGTGCCGGTTATTAAGGAGGCCGACAAAAAAACGCTTGCCGAGATTGCCGTTCTCGAAAAAGAGCTTACCGACAAGGCCCGCAGCAATAAATTGACTCTCGATGAAATCACAGGCGAGACGATTGGTTTAAGCAACTTAGGCGTTTACGGTATCGATTCATTTATCGGAATCGTCCCGCCTCCCGCGACGACGATATTAGCCGTTGGCAACACCCTGCGAACCGCTGTGCCGATTGACGGGAAAATCATTATCCGCAAAATCACCGACTTAACGATAGCTGTTGACGCCCGTGTTGTCCCCGACCCCTACGCCGCCAAATTCTTAGCCCGTATCGCAGAACTGTTGCAGAATCCGAAGCATTTGATATAATTCGGCTCATTATGGGGTTTTCTATCGAGACATATAACGAGGACTTGAAGGATTTGTGCCAAAGGTTTCACGTCAGGCGTCTGGATATATTCGGTTCTGCTGCCATGGGTCAGACGACAGAGTCCAGCGACGTTGATTTGCTTGTCGAATTTGACGAGCAGGTAAACCCCCGACGATTTGACAATTACTTCGAATTCCTTCGTTCGCTTGAAAAGCTATTCGGCCGGCACGTTGACCTCGTCGAATCCGGCGGACTTCGCAACCCTTATTTCATTAAAGAAGTCGATGCCACAAAGAGGCCCATTTATGCAACATCATAGCCCTCAAAAATATCTTCATGATATGATTAGCTCCTGTGAATTCCTGCTTGAGTTTACAAAAGGCAGAACGGTTGACGATTATCGCGAAGACCGTGCGTTTCGCTCAGCCGTGGAGCGGGAGCTGCAAATTATCGGAGAAGCCCTGATGCAATTAGATGATGCCCGCCCTGATATTGCCGAACAGATTCCCGATTATACAAACATCATCGGATTCAGACACGTTCTTGTTCATGGCTACGACGCTCTGAATCCCGTGACCGTCTGGAACGTAATCGAGACCAAATTAGCGCCCCTGAAAGACCGTCTTCTAATAATCCTCCGAGAACTTCATAAACAGTGAAACCTCGCCGCCAAATTCCTTACAAAAATCGCAGAGCTTTTGCAAAATCCGAAGCATTTGATATAACTACAAGCAAACCACAGATTACACAGATTTTTTACTTTTTACTTTTAACTTGTTACTTCACTTCGTGGCTTTGTGTCTTGGTGGTAAGGATTTGCTGCTCGAGCTCTTCCAATAACGGGATTTGTCCTTTGAGGATTTTTTTCTTTGCCTCTTCGAGCGTAAACCAGCCGGCGAGGTCGGCTTCTGGAAACTCCTGCTGCCTGCCGGAGTGCGGCGGCCACTCCATCGAAAAGGTATTGCTTTTGCATTCTGCCGGGTCGCAATCGCCCTCGAATGCCCAGGCGGTTACTTCTTTACCGCTCGGCTGAATAACGGGTTTTAATGGCTTAAAATCTCCCTCGGCGTTTAATCCGGTCTCCTCTTTGAATTCCCGTTTGGCGGCCTCCAGTGGTTCTTCTTCTGCTGAGTATTCCCCCTTGGGTATCGACCACGCGCCTTCATCCTTTTTCGCCCAGAACGGCCCTCCAGGATGAACAAGCAACACCTCGATTGCCCCCCCGCGTTCCCGATACATCAATAGCCCCGCGCTTCGCTTGACCATAAGTTTTACCGATTTGCCCCCGAGTTATCAGATAGGTAGGGCGGGGTTTGCCCTGCTAAATTTACTACTCCAAGATATCCAAGAATGGATTTCTTTCTTGGTAAGTTGCAAGTAGCTTGTCGTAGAAATCTTCTATTCGAAGGATTGGGTCTTTCGGAATATCCAGAACTTCGGGTGGGTTTTTCAAAAAATCTACTGCCAAGAATGCCACATGTTCATACTTATCCATTCTGTCTGTCCCATTTTTACGATTAGCGATTCGGAGAAAGAGCGGTTCTTTTTTCTCAAGATCGTGTGACTCCTTACGCGTATGACCGTTCTTGTCCTTTATTATTGTCCTTTTTGGAAGAAGGTATATTTGACCTATTACCAAGTCAGGATACTTTCCATGCAGACTAATAACATCTCCTATTATACCCTCATAGTAATTAGCAAAGTTTTTTTCGATTGAGCTCATTTGACTTCTCAGGGATATAACAATAAGCGGTCCGGCTTGAGGATGAATCACAGCTACATCTACTTCCTTCGGCTTATGCGAACCAAATATCCTTGCCTCAGTTCTTATTGTGACCTCTTTTTCGGAAATACCAAGCCGTTTTAATTCTTGCACAGAGAAATCGTGCAATAATTTGATCATTTCTTGACTCCGAACAGCTTTCTTGGGGTCGGATTCATACAATCGTTTCATTTCTATAAGAGTGTTTTGGAGGTCCTTACGGTCTATAGGCATACGAATACTCCATACTTTTCCATCAGAAATGCCTCGCGGTCGTTCGGCTTAGCTTCTTTAATATAAATTAACTCATCAGGTTCAAACTCAGGAACTGAGAAATTTTTTATAAAGTTCTTAGCAAGTGACATGTAACCACTAGAATACCTCTTACTTGTCCTGCTGATATAATACCACATGACTTTTGAATTGAGTACTTTTGCTAGAACATCTAAATCTCCTTTGAAATATATGCCATAACCGGCATATATTAGGGCTTCATATTTATTAGTTATAACGAAACGTGGGCTATTGCTAATAGTCGGAACGACTATTTTCCGGTTTGATACTGGGTCTAATCCTTGTGTTCTCCCGTATGCATACCAAGTTTCATAATGCTTATTACCTTTGTCCCTTTCCTCCAACTCGTGTCTTATTGATAAGAGATACCTGTAACATTCAGGATAATCTTGTCGCAAACTTTTTTCGGGGACAATATCGTAATTACCATTTATTTGATGGTATGGGAATATTATCCTGCGAGGATCGCTATCAACTTGCTCGGTTGTCTTGGCCGTTCCTGCGTGTATGCATGGTTTCGTGATGGTTTTTTCTATTCTGTATTCTTTGCCATTATGAACTTTGAGAAAAAACAAACCATTTTCAACAACATCGCTGATTACATATAAGTCATTCCTTAGAGTTGCTATGCCGGTTTTTATATCTGCTATCTCGCCCAAAGGCGGACCAGCACTTTCAATTCTTCTCACGTTGATGAGGTCCTTGTGAGGCAGCAACTTCCATCCTTCCGGTTCAAGCGAAGTGAAAGTAATGCGTTCGCGTTTTGCGAGTGCCAAATCTTTGGTGGCCTTTAAGCTGTGAATTAGAGCGTAATCAAATGTTTCCTTACTCGATTTGTTAAATAGTCCAACGGCAACATAGGTGGTAGCATCGTTGAACAATTGTAGATGATTAAAGTCTATAAGTTCCTTGACATATGTACCTGTTTGTAAAAAGCGCCTTAAATCCCGAGCTGCAAAAGAGTTCGTAAAACCATTAGGTAACACATAACCCACCAATCCTTGCTCATTAATGAGGCTAATACCAAGTTCCACGAAAGGTATGAATAGATCGACATTTCCAGAACGAGCCGACGTCCATTTAGCATGGATTCTTTCACGGACATCCTCAGGTAAGTTTTTTGTACGGACATACGGTGGATTCCCTACAACGGCATCGAACCCGCCACTTTTGAAGACCGCTGGATATCGAAATCGCCAATCCAGAGAGAGCGCATCTGCGCATTCAATATTTATCTGCATATTGGGCTGGTCACATGCATTTTCTACCGCGAGCAATGAAAGAATCAACTTACACCTTCTCACGCTAGACTCCAATATGTCGCATCCGAATATATTTTTGGCAAGGATATGACTTATCGGCTGATGCGTTAAGCGAGCAAGCTTTTTAGTGGCCGCTACCAAGAATGCACCGCTCCCACATGCTGGGTCACATATTTTGACGTTGCCACGAATAATGGTGTGTATTATGTAATCTACCAAGAAATTCGGCGTATAATATGCTCCGTTCACTTTTCTTTCAGCAGGAGAGATCAGTATTTCGAAAATTTTCTCAATATGACCTAAGTCGAGTTTAACCTCATTCTCTTTTAGATACAGGCTAATTTCTATAGCCGTCTTTGGCGGGCATTTTTCTATGAGCGAAAGAATAAGTTTGTTTCTTGATACGTGGATACCTCTTGATTTAAGGTATGCTTGCACTATTCCGCCCTCAATGGCCTCCATAGCATACCTATCTAACAAGTGCAGTGCTATCCGCCTATTCAATCCATTAGAAGTGCTTATGTTTCTACCCGAACTTGCCATTGCCAACTATCTCCAACAATGTTTAGTTCTTGGATTATATTAACCATCGGCTCTGGACCAAAAGGAGAATAACAAAACTCATATAGCTGTCAAGTAGGTGCAGTCCTTTCATATTGGCTTTGCCTCTTGGAGGACGCGGTCTTTGATATACCAGTGCAAACCCTTTTCGGTAACGATGTCAACGTTTCGGCCTAAGAGTTTCTGCAAATCCATCAACAGGCCGCCTAAATCCATAAGCGACCTGCCTTCTTCAAGCTCAACAAGAAAATCAACGTCGGTGTCAGGCCGGTCCTCGCCCCTGACGATTGAGCCGAATACACGCACCTTTCTTGCCCCGTAACGCGAGGCGATTTTCAGGATGTCTTCTCTTTTTGCTGTTATTTGCTCAAAACCCATAGTTACGACCATTATACAGTCGTTTCTTTAATTTCGGTATTGTCAGTTGGTGTCTGTGCCGGTTGCGCCGGCGGTATCTCAACAATTTCTATCGGCGCTTTATTTTTAATCTCTGTGACCTCTGCCTGCCCCCGCAAGTTGTTGGCGGGGGTGTCCTCTGTGGCTAAAACCTCTGTGGCTAAAATATTCCCTTTGTTCTCGGTGGCTATCAATTGAGCGACCTTAAGGTAGTCGGCTGCGCCGTTGCAGGACGGGTCATATTCGAAAATTGTCTGGCCATAGCTGGGGGCTTCGGCCAGCGTGATATTCCGCCGGACGCTGACGGGGAGAATCTCGGCCTGCGACCAGGCGCAGTCCGTGTTGCGGGCGTTTGAAAGGAACTGCTCTATATCGGCCTTGACCTCGTTGGGCAGCGACGCCCTGCTCTCAAACATACAAAGCAGGACCCATTTGACTTTCAGGGCGGGATTGATTCGCTTATTTACAAGGGCTACCGTTTGAAGCAATTTGCCCAGCCCCTGCAAGGCGAGGAAATGCGGCTGAAGCGGTATCAAAATCTCGTCGGCCGCCGCCATGGCATTCAAATTCAACAACCCCAGCGACGGGGCACAGTCAATTATGATATAGTCCAGCTTGTCATCGAGCGCGACAAGCGCCTCTCGCAAAATTGTTTCCCTGCCGACAACGCTTACAAGCTCGGTTTCAGCGCCGACAAGGTCTATATTGGCGGGCAGCAGCCACAGGTTCGGCCTGACAAGCATAATTTCCGCCTCCACGGACGCCGATTGCGTAAGCACCTTGTATGAGCCGTTTTGAACCTGGTCGGGATTGACGCCCAAGTGCGTGGTCAGGTGCCCCTGCGGGTCAAGGTCAATGACAAGGACGCGACTACCGGCGACTGCCAGGGCCGCGGCGGTATTGACCACGGTGGTGGTCTTCCCCACGCCTCCTTTCTGGTTTAAGACCGCAATCTTCCTCATCACTTTTCCTCGTTCTTTTTTTCGGATTGCAGCTTTCGCAATACCCCGTCGAGCACCCCGTTGACGAACGCCGGTGACTTGTCGGTGCCGAATCTTTTCGCAAGCTCAATGGCCTCGTTTATGGCGACCTTCGGCGGCATATCGGGGCAAAACTTCAACTGGTAAACCGCCAGCCGAAGGATGCTCTTATCGACCATTGACAGCCGCGACAGCTTCCACTTTATCGCAGCGTTCGCTATGAGCTCATCGCAGGCCGAAACATTGTCCCACGCGCCTCTGGTCCACTCAGACGCGAGCTTGCGAACAACGTCTTCCGGGGCGTTCTCAATAAAAAAATCGTTCAATTCAGCCATTAGTGCAGAGCCCTGCACGTCGAGCTGAAAAAGCGCCTGCATTACAAGCTGACGGGCCTTTGTCCTCGGGTCCATTTTTACTCGTCCATCGTTTATCGGCTGCATTCAAAACGCTTTACGCCGGGCGCAACCGATACGAGCCAGCGCAAACCGCAACCGTTTAACGATTTATCAAATCTGTTCCATTACGCTGGCCATTTCCATAGCCGTCATCGCGGCGTCGGCGCCGGCGTTGCCTTTTTTGGCGCCGGCCCTGTCAACGGCCTCTTCGAGCGTTTCGCACGTCAGCACCCCGAAGACAGCGGGCGTCTTCGAGTCATAGTTTATCTGGCCGATTCCGCGCGTTACCTGGTTGATTACCGCCTCGTAATGCTGCGTCTGGCCTTTTATCACGGCGCCGATGCAAATCACAGCGGCAAACTTCCCGCTTTGCGCCAGTTTCTTGGCAACCGGAACAATTTCGCAGGCGCCTGGCACCCATACGGCCGTCATCTGCTCATCGCCCGCCCCGTGCCGCTTGAGGCAATCCGTCGCGCCGGCTAACAACCGGGCGGTTATGAACTCATTGAACCTGCTGACAACAATGGCGTAATTTCCCTTTCCCGCCGCAAGCTGACCTTTGATTTCTTTCATTAGTGATTCTCCAAACAACTGCGTAATTTTCACTACGAAGACACAAGGACACACGAATTAACGTCCAAACTCAAACATTGAACGTTGAATGTTCGACGTTTATCATTTGTCCCGACATCTTTTCGGTTCAAGCCGCCTCATAACATTATAAGACCCTGGTACCATACTTTCCATAAAAACACCCGCCCCAAACTTAATCTGTTTTTACCTGGGAAGCATATAAAAACCTAACCTGTTCAAATATAAGATGTTACGGTTGCTTTATCCAGCAATATTTCCGCTTTTTTGTTAGGGTTCAGCCGGCAAAGAAATCACTTAACTCACTGTATCCGACTGGCGATAACCACGATGGATGATACATATCGGCCCGTGGTTCGCTTTGCAGGGCGGGGTTTTTCCGCCAGACCGCTTCGGCGGTGGGGCAAACCCTGCCCTACAGTTGTGGAGCAAGATGATTATATGGTTTTTGACGAAACGCCATACAGCTCATACGACAACAGTGAGCAGAAGGCGCAAAAAGCGTTCGAACTCTATGAGGACGGCAAGATATCCCAGGCCATCGCCGAACTGAATGATGCCCTCGAGATAAACCCGGCCAGCAGCACGCTCCATTTTAACAAGGCGCTTGCGCTGGACAGTTTGAGCAAATTCGAGGAAGCCGTCGCTGAATACGAATCCGCGTTAGCGATGAATCCCTGCGACCTGGAGATACTGAACTCGCTGGCGGTTGATTATACCCGGCTGGGCCAGTATGACCTCGCAATTTCGACCTTCGAAAAAGTTCAGGAGCTCGATTCGAACTTCGAGCCAAGCTACTGCAACAGGATTATAACATATACGGAAATGGGCCTTCACGAGCAGGCCGAACAGATGTTCTATCTGGCGCAGCAGATAAATCCTGATTGTGCCCTGTGCTATTACAATATCGGCAACAGCTTGTTTGCCCGCGGCGAATATAAAAAAGCCATCCGCTGCTGGATGAAAACCGCCGAGATTGAGCCGTCGCACCCGCAGATTAACTACCATATCGCCCAGGCGCTCTGGGCTGAAAATGAAATCGAGCGGTCGCGCCAGCATTTCCTCAGGGAGCTGCGACAAAACGCCGGCGACATGGACGTCATTATCGATTTCGGATTGTTCCTTATTGAGAGGGGCGACATTGAATCCGCGAAAGAAAAATTCCACAGGGCGCTGGAATTAAGGCCTAATATGGCGATAGCCCTGTTTTATCTCGGCGAAATTGCGTTAAACAGCAACGACCATAAAAAGGCCGCTGACCTTTTCAATCGGGCAATGGAAAGAGAGTCGGGCCTGCCCGGCCCGCGCTATCGGCTTGCACAGTTGGCGCTGGCCAGGGGCAACACAGAAGACGCAAAAACCTATCTGGCCTCGGAAATGAAGTTTGCCGGCGACGATGCCGATGTGCTTGTGTCGATGGCGTCGATGTTCCTGGCAATTTTTGCCGACCGGCGTTTCAGTTCCCCTGACGCGCTCGATTATACCATCAATTGCCTGCTCAGGGCGCTCGACATCGATTCCCGCAACGCCGATGCGTATTATTATATGGGGCTGGCCAACGCAATGAACGGACGTCTCGAAGACGCCGCCGAGTTCTTCAATCAGGCGTTGGATATAAATCCGCAACACGTCCTTGCGATTCGTGACTCGGCGACTGTGAACCTCTCGATGCACCGGCTGGCAGACGCAACAGCCGTTATCGAGCGGGGCGTTAAATTCGTCGGCGACCATCAGGAGCTAAAGATGATACGTCGAAAAATCAGGCGGTCTCAAATCGCCCGGCAATTAGCCGATTTATTTGGTCATAGAAAACATCGATGAATATGAACCGAACTTTAAGCTGAGATAATCTGTTATATCAACTTGATTTTCGACACAGTAATCTTGGTTTAGTTTTTATACTTTATTAAAGGCCAGTATGGGGGTGTGCCCCGGTTTGTAGCGATTTCCGGGTCCTATAATGATAAATGTTGGATGGATATGTGTGCAGCAATGAAATACGGACCGATTGCGCCTAAAAAGGCCTTCACGATTATTGAAGTGATGCTTGCAATTGCAATGCTCCTTATTGTTGTGCTCGGAACTTCCGGGTTCCGTTATAACGCCGCCCTCAACGCCAGAAGGGCCGATTTGCAAACAACCGCTTCCCGAATAGCATTATTACTCTGCGAGGGCTGGAGCGGCGTAGGCGGTGATATTACCTTTAATCCCGAAAATGCATTCAGCCCCGACCTGGATATCTCCGCTTATATTGGCCCGCCCGCTCCGCTCAATTTTAATATCATCGGCACTTACAAAATTGTACTCGAAGGCAGCGATTATTATTCAACGCTGTCGTATTTTGACATCGATTCGGAGCTCAGAATTATAAACGTTATCGTGTGCTGGGACCAGGACGGTATGCAAACCAGCGATTTTGCCAGCGCCGATAAATCGTATGGGCTCACAACTTATATTGAAAATCCGAATTAGCCAAATGGCGAGAGAAACCATTATGTTAACGATAATCCAAAAAAACCGTAAGAAAAGGACACAAAGCAATAAAGGCCTCTCTACTATAGAGCTGATACTGGCCTCGATTATTGGTGTAACTGCGCTTTTAGGCGTTGGAATTGCTCTGTCCGACAGTCATCGTGGTTTTACGCAAATGTACAAGCGTATCTACTCCGACGTTGTTACCGATGGCCACGTTGCCAAAAGGATGTTCGACTCTATGGTGCGAAAGTCGAACTGTTATCAGCCGGTTCTGGATGCGGATGCACAGGGAGTCGAGGTTCGTTATTACGCCGACAGCAACTCTTTGGAGCCCGACCAGTATAGCTATTTTTACTACCAGGACGGCAATTTGTATGTCGAATACGGCAGGATTCTATCCGGCGGAATACAGGAAACACTCGATAACAGAACCGCTTGTAGAAACGTTACCGCCTGCACCTTTAAGCAAACCGGACGTTCATTGCAAATGATATTGACCCTGAATAATGGTTCACAAGAGCTGACCACTGTTACGTCCGCAGTGATGCATAACTAAGCGGGGGAAATATGAATAACAGAAACAAAAAACACGGTTCGATAATGGTCGTGATATTGATTATTGTAATCGTAATGTCGATTGTGGGCATCGGCATTCTATGCCTTGGCTTCCACGGTCGAATGATGGCGATTCGGTCAAGCACCGCCATCGCTGCTCGTTGCGCCGCCGATGCTGCGCTTGCAGACGCCGTTTTTCATATGAACCAGAAGATCAAAGTCAAACCCTGGGACAACTCCACGCTGCCGTCCGCCTCTAACGTCAGTTTACCGGGCTGTAACGCAAGTTTTGATTATACGGTCTCGCAAGCCGGCGGCGATTACATCGTTCAGGCGACCGGCCGGTCAGCCAAAGTCGTTCACGCAGTTGATGGATTTCTAAGGATTCAAAGCGTGTTCGATTACGCACTTTTTGCCAGGGATGCGATTGAGCTTAAAAATAGCGCCACGATTGACTGGATAAATAATCAGCCGGGCGATAGTCCTTTACAGGTCGGGACAAACAGCACAAACAACGGCGCCATAATCCTTAAGAACGGTTCGAACGTTAAAGGAGACGTGGTCGTCGGCGTTGGAGGCGACCCCCTCGATGTAATAAACGGAATCGAGAATATTGAAGGCCGTACCTACGCGATGTTCTACAGAGCCGTATTAACGCCCATTGTCGTGCCCGCCTGGCTGGTCTCGATGCCCTCCGGGGGTGATATCAAAAACACAACGACTATCAGCACCTCAGGAAAGTATGATAACATTGATTTGGGAAACAGTGAGACGATTACAATTACAGAGCCGGTTTCTCTTTACATCACCGAAAGTATCGACCTCGGCAATTCTGCCGGTATTATTATAGGCGGTTCGGGTGATACTGATAATGACGCCGCTCTGACAATATATCTTGCCGGTGATTTAGAAGGAAAAAACGGCGCCGGAATTAACAATTTGACCGCCGATGCTAAGCGGTTCACTCTGTATGGTCTCGATTCTTGTGCGAATATCAGGCTTAAAAATGGCAACGTTTTTTACGGGACCTTATTTGCTCCCAATGCTTCTGTAGATATGGATAACTCTGTCGCTGCCTATGGCTCCGTCATCGGACAAAATATCGGCCTCAAAAACGGCGGCATTTTTTATTACGACGCCGCTTTGAGAGACAGGACCGTCAACGACGAGGCCGTCAGGTTCGTCGTTCACAGGTGGGCGGAGCATTAAACCGCGTTAAGGACTTCCGTTATGCCGAAGGCAACCCCCCAAAAAACGCGAATGAAAGGCAGTTTGATGGGCATAGTCCTTCTGATATGCCTGATATGCGCCATCGTCGGAACCGGCCTGCTGGCTCTGGCTTTTCATTCCCGGATGCTGGGTATTCGCGCCGGCGACGAAATTACGGCACGATTGGCGGCTGATGCTGCGATTGCAGACGCCGTTTTTCATATGAACCAGAAGCTCAAAGTCAAACCCTGGGACAACTCAATTCTCCCAGCCGCCTCTAATGTCACTTTAGCCGGCTGCAACGCTTCTTTTGATTATACGGTCTCCGAGGCAAGCGGAAATTACTGCATTCAGGCGACTGGCCGGTCAATCAACGCCGTTCATTCGGTTGATGGATTTCTAAGGATTCAAAGCGTGTT
>JAFGDN010000008.1 GCA_016932095.1 Sedimentisphaerales bacterium | reverse complement strand
TTTGTGGTAGGCACAATAATGATTGCGGCAGGCACGGCTTATAACGTTTTTATTATTCAGCGAGGTAGTTTCGGCGACTTCGCTATGCAGTTCGGCGTCAACTGGGGCTCGGCTCTTATCGGTAAGTGTGTTGGCGAAGGACTTGGCCTACAGACAAGTATCGAGGGCGGGGATATAATAGGTGCAGCGATTAGTGGCGCTATTGTCGGCTCTATATCCGGCGTTTTTTGTTCTGATGTTTATGGCCAAAATGCATGGCGAGGCGCTTATCGAGGCGCTGCCTGGGGCGCTGGCATGGCCGGCGGATTTGCCGCATTCAACGCCATCGCAAACGGCGGAGGAGGAAATGTTACTAATGAACTTGTTGGCCCGCCAGAGACACCTACAGTGAATATCGAAGAACTATCTGGAATTGCCAATTCTTGGCTATTTGAAGGTTGTGGTTGTCAAGAAATCACATTATCATGGTCTCCGGCGGGAAAGTTCGGACCAAGTAGAGTTATATATTTTGGTGCAGGAGGTAAGCTAGTTGAAGGTGGTTCGATAACTGATATTTCTGCTTATGGTTCTTTCGAAGCTCATTTCGTTGGGGGTGTTGGCATGGGTGCAGTAACTTGTATCGACGAGAACGGAGTCCTTAATATATTTTATTACCACAAGTTATGCATTGGTGGTACAATAATGGGCGGTGGCGGTGGTGGGTTAGTTAGAGGTTTAAACGGTATAAATTGCAGACCAAACAATTACTCAAGGTGGTTCTATGAGATTGGGGGTGGTGTTGGCGTTGGAAGTGTTGGCTTTGATATTGGTTATGACAGTTCAAACTGGGGTCTGCCAGGATCTTTTACAGGAGTTTTTGAAGGTGGTGGTGGGATTGGTCCCCCTGGTCCAACCAAAATTGGATTCAAATCAAGTTGGTGCTATTATTTTATAGATGAAGTTCAGAAATTTCCAAGCAATTAGAGCAATTCATTTGGAGAGTTATTGAATGAAATTTAATATATCTCGCAGTTTTACAATTAAACTTAAGCCAGAGGATTTTCTATCGTCTTGTGAGAATGCTGTAAACAATAGGTTTGCTAATGAATTTATTGCGCCGTTTGGTGGCAGATTTCATTTCTGCGTAAATTCAAGACCAAGCAATTCCTTCGAGTTGGCGCCCACTATCGGGCGTTATATATGGTTTTCGGGAACAATAAAAAAAACAGAAGGAGACCGTTCGATAATAATTGTCAAGGGAAGTCCTCCGTTATGGTTGCATTTTATCTTTTATTTGGGGGGAACATATTTGGCCTTTATGGCTGCCTTAACAAATGGTCTCGATTCAGGAGACCTTGTTGTGATATTTTTGGTTGTGTTTCTTTTTTTTATAGTCCTTTTTGCAAACATATATATTGCAGCAAAATTGCTACGTAAGTTTGAGAAAATTATAACGTTACTGGATTCGCAAATTCTTGAATAGAAATAGTGCATATCTAACCAACTGTGACCATCTATTATTATATATGGAGCTATCGTGAAGATTCGTTCAAATATTTTGACTTTCGGTTTTATGTTTGCGGTTGTTTGTCTTGTTGGCTGTAAGAGGAAAAGTGAGCCGGCCAAGGCAGAAGGTAAACCGGCTGAGCCGAATATTGTCCAGCCGGTCAAGGTCGATAGTAGAGCTGTCGAGCCGAAGCAGATTGTCGCAACCGTAAACGGCGTTGCAATCTCAAAAAGCGATTATGAGACAAGAATCGAGCAGCAAATCGGCAAAGTTCAAAGGCAGATGCCCGCCAGTTTCTTCGAGCAATACAAGGCCGAAGTGCGCAAAAAAGTCCTGGACGAAATGATAGTCAATATCTTTTTAGTCAAAATACAATAAATTTAAGTTTCTCTGCAACCTTTGTGTTCTATTTGGTTAATTTATTATTTTTCCTCTGTGGCCTAAGAAACGCAAAATCCAACGTCCTATAATATATGTTATGTTTCATTCAGGTTTTTTAGCTTTTTTCAGTAATTTGTCGCTTTTGGCCTGTATATCAATTATTAGTTGATTGTTCGCTCAGAGACCGCGCCGGGATTGTCAAGGTAAATATTGGCCGGGTCAATCAGGCCGAGGTTTTGCAGGACCACTGATATGTTCAATGCCGCGTCGCCGGATGTAAGCGTCTCGCGAAGCCATGATTCGAGATTTAACATTGATTCAGCGAACTTGATTTTATCGCAATATAAAATCGAGAGCTGATAATGCAGTCGGATTGTTTCTTTTTGAAGGCATGCAGGCGTCAAAAGATGCTCAAGGGCAAACGCCTTCTCGTCGTCCTCGTAGAGGCACACGGCCAGCTTGTTTCTCGCTGCTGAAAAAGTCGGATGAAGCTCAACCGCCTTCGAGAATAGTTCTATCGCCTGGCTGAACCTGCCGACGCTCATAAGAAGACAGCCCAGCCGGTAATGAATCTGCGGATTATGCGGATGGGCCTTCAGTAACAGGTTGTAAGCGTGAATCGCACTGATTATCGTTTGCGACTCGTCTCTCGCGACGTCCGGCAGGCATTGCGACTGGAGCCGAACCGCCTCGGCGAACAGAATCGGGCCGTTTGTCTCGACCGCCGATGCCATGGATAAGGACGCGAGCGCTTCGCCTGTATTGCCCGCAAGCTTTTGCGCCGTTGACAGGCCGATATACGCGTCAACTATTCGGTCATTTACTGAAACCGCCCGGCTGAGCTGAAACACCGCCGAATCCGGCCTGCCTAAATGAAGGTAATACGAGCCGAGACGGATATTCGCCTCCAGAAAATCAGGACATATCTCTACGGCCCGGCTGTATTCCTGCAGCGCCTCCTCCGGCTGGTCAAGCTTCGCAAAAACAAAACCACGCCTCAGCAGTAAATCAGGCCTGTCGGGAAATTCCTCCAGCGCCTCGTCAATCTGCCGGAGCGCCCCATCGAACTCGCCTGTTTCTATCAGAGTGTCAATCGGGTCGTTATCGGGACGGAAGTTATCGGGCTGTATCAAAATACCCGTTGTGAACGTATCGCAGGCCAGTTTGAACTTCTTAACGGCGATATAGAGATACCCCAGAGTAATCGCCGTTGAAAGGTCATCCGGGTACTCTTCTTTCAGCTTCTCGTATTCGCGGATGGTCTTCTCAATTTGGCCGTTTTTGAAATATATTGCGGCAAGACGCTGCCGAGGTAATTGCAGAAAATTTTTGAATTTCAGGCAGTCCTGGTAAAAGGCAATCGCCTCGGCTTCCCTGCCCAGGCGCTCGCAGCAGTGCCCAAGCGCGTATAACGCAGTTACGTTTCGCGGGCATTTTACATACACGCCGTTGAATAACTCAAATGCCTCATTCAATCGCCCGTCGCTCAAGGCGACTGCGCCTGCCGCAAGGTCCGCATAATGTGTTCGGGGAAACTTCTTGCGGTATTCGTCAAGCCGGTGCTGTATGCTGGACGTGTCTTTTTGCAGGCCAAACTCGACAATTTTAGCTAACTCCATCGCCTGGGCGGCGTCGGGCTTTCGCAGCGTTTCAGCCGTCTGGCCAAGCCAGTTCCATATAAGGTCCGCTGTAGCGACCTGCACCCCCCTGCCCAATATTTGTAGTAATTGCCCCATATACGAGTAACGTATTTCGTCTATCGGTTACGCAGCTCGTTTCGTCTATCGTCTTGAGGTTGCGTATCAACCAACGCTCAACGTTTATCGCAACCGACACCCGCCTGTGGGCGAGGTCTCGCCTTCGGCGGACGAGCCGCGCAACCGCAGCCGTTTTAAGATTTTTGGGAATCCATCCTCCTCGATAAGTCCTTGCACCAGGGTCCTCCACCCTGTTTATCGACATACAGAAATCGGCTGGTTAGCACACTTTAGAAAATTGACCCCAAAGAGAGGTTTTTTATACTGGCGTGTATCAATTGCGAGTCCTGTATCGACTATCACGCCCCGGTTTTAGGACGTTTCCCCCCTGCCGATTCTTATTGCTCGTTAATTCGCAAGAGATGTTAATTCATCTGCTGGTCTGGCTCGATTGTGCCTGTTTTTCGACCTCCGCCAGGTATGCGAGCGTCCGCTCTAATTTGTCGGTAATGTGTTTGAGCTTGAGCATCGTCCTGACGCGGGTGAGAAGCTCGATTTTATTGACCGGTTTCGACACGAAATCGTCCGTCCCGCAATCGACCCCTCGCTGCATATCGCCGTATTCGTTAAGGGCCGTAACCATAATTATCGGGATATCCGCCGTAGCCGGGTCGCCTTTGACCCTTCGGCAGACCTCGAAACCGCTCATTTTCGGCATCATAATGTCTAACAGGATAATATCGGGTTTGTCGTTTTTCACGATTTCAAGCGCCTCGGGCCCGTCTGTAGCCGGTATCGTCCGGCAGTCAAGGTCTTCGAGATACGCCTCTAACAATTCGAGATTTTCGCGGTTGTCGTCAACGACTAAAACAACCGCCTGCTTATGTTGCTGGCTATCAGGTTTCTTCTTTACCATAACGAAATTACTCCATTAAGAACTCGTTTTACATCTCGCGGTTGCGTATCAATCAGCGATTGACGTTTGACGCAACCGATACGAGCCGCGCAACCGCAACCGTTTTACGTTTTTCACTTGCCCAGCGCTTTTAGTATCGCCTTGCAAAACGCCGGCAGGTCGTCGGGTTTGCGCGAGGTTATCAGGTTTTCATAGACGACGCATTCCTCATCAACGTAATGTGCCCCGGCGTTTTTAACGTCGTCTCGCACGGCCATATAACAGGTCGCGGTTTTGTCCTTGAGGATACTGGTGCTGCAAAGCAGCCACGCCCCGTGGCAAATCGAGGCGATAATTTTGCCCGCGTTCACCATATCGTTGGCGAATTTTACCATATCTTCGTTTCTCCGCATAAAATCCGGCGCAAATCCCCCCGGAACAACCATACAGTTGTAATCGGCTGCATTCGCACTTTTAGCCGATACCGTCGAGCGGCAGGGATAACCCTCCTTCGAAGGGTAATCCTTGTTTGCCTCAGCCGCGACAAAATCGCAGCCGATTCCCGCCTCTTTCAGCCGGTAGTAAGGATACCATACCTCCAGCGCCTGGTATTGCTCGGCCACCATTATCGCGACTTTTTTGTTTGCTGGCATTGTTGATTACTCCTTTTTATGATGAGCTTGTTTATCCTGGGCCTGTCGAAGGAGTCGAACCGTTATTGGCTACCTGCGTAACTGCTTTCGATAAACTCACGGATTTCAGGCCGAATATAAACCTTCTCGATATCCACGACCTTTCGCACGGCTTCTGCCGCGACGCCCGCCGCTTCCGCTGACGGCGCCTGCGCATCGACAAAGAAAATATGCCTTCCCTTCACGGTGCACAACCCCCCCGCCGGGCCGCCTAACGGCTCGTGCCGAATCGCAACCCCGTTGGCCTCTAACATCGCCAATAGCTCTTCGAGTATCCTTTGCTCGTTCATTACGTTCAAGAAAGAACAACAAAAAAGTCGATACAATCCTTAGTTGTAGGGTGGGCTTGCCCGCCCCCGAATATTGTTATCGGGGGAGCCCACCGCTTTAATCTTACAACAGGATAAATACCTTGACAAGCATTATCGCAAAACGGCGTTCGCTGCATTCTCAGCTTAAGCTGCATCAGCAGAACCAGGAAACGCTCGAAAAACAGACCGTTCAGCTCGAATCGCTGGCCAACCTCGGCTCCGCCACCGCTATGATTGCGCACGAGCTTAATAACCTCCTTACCCCCCTTGCAAATTACGCCGAGCTTGCCCTGATGCATCCTGAAGACCGCGCCCTCGCCGAACGCTCCCTGCGAAAAACCACACATAACTGCAGGCACGCCGGAAAGGTTATGGAAGGCATACTGTCGCTGGCAAACGCCGCAAGTATCCAAAAAGCCGATACTCCCCTGCTGCCCCTAGTTAGAAGCGTCTTCGATTGCCTTTGCAGGGACTTCAGCAAAGACGGCATCACAGTCGAAATCCTGATTGACGCCGATTTATGCGTCAGGGTCATCCCCGTCCAGTTGCAGCAGGCGGTTATGAATCTGATTTTGAACGCCCGCGACGCGATGCTCCCCAGGGGCGGTAATCTGACGATTGAGGCACGCGATTTACAGGATACCGTGCAATTACGAATTAGCGATACCGGCTGCGGAATAGCCCCTGCTGAGATTAAAAAGGTCTTCGACCCCTTCTTCAGCGGCAGGCAAAAGAACGCTTTGAGTAAATCCGGTTATGGCCTTGGCCTCGCACTGTGCAAAAAGGTCGTTGACCATCACAACGGCTCAATCACTGTCGATTCCCAGCCCGGATTCGGAACGACCTTTACAATCCTCCTGCCGAAAAAATAATTCTGTGTTGACCCTATGGCGCAACCGAAACGAGCCGCGTAACCGCAACCGTTCAACGTAACCCGCTGTAACGATATTCAAACTTGACTTTTTCGAGTTGACTATTGCGTCTCGTCGATAATGGCCTTGACAACGTCGTTGATGGCCTGGCGCGTATTGCCGTTGGCTTTGTTGGTGATAATCGAGAAAATCCGCTCGCCGCCGCCGGTGGTGCAGACGCCTGAGAACGATTTGACCCCCTCGATGTAGCCGGTTTTACCGAAGATTTTGCCCTTATAGGCCGGCTCGTTGAAATACTTGTCGATTGTTCCGTCCATCCCCCCTACCGCTAACGTCTTTTTGTAGTTCGGCCAGCTCGCGTTTTTGTAAAGGTCGCAAAGCACGGTTGAAATCGCGTGAGCGCTGAGCAGGTTTTTCTCGCTCAGACCTGAGCCGTCGTCAATATAAAACTGGTCCGTTGGTATCCCTAAGGAAAGCAGATACCCGCTGTTAAGCCCTCTGCCCGCCTGCCACGACCCGCCCTTGCCGTTTGGTTGTTTTGAAGCCGCTACCGTCTTTACCAGCGCCTCCGCCGCCAGACCTAAGCTGTCCTTGTTGCACCGCTCAAGGACATCCCATAACGAGCTTCGATATACTGCTATCGTCCTTAGCTTGTCGCTGGCGGTTATTTCCTTTTCGAGAAGATGACCCCGAACGCTGACGCCTGCTCGCTTAAGCTCCTCAGCTAATAGAAACCCTAAAAACGCCGGCGGCCTGTCGATTGTAACGCGAATCGGCTGGCACTGCCTGTAACACGAGCCGAGGACCGTGATTACGTTTGAATTTGCCTCCCGTGCACCCCATACCGTGTTGGGCGGATTCAATGTCGGCGTGCACTTGTTTATTATGGTTACGTAGGCCGTCGGCGGGTCTAAAGTCAACTGGACTTTCGAGCCAATCGTTTCAGCGATTATCTCCACGCAGTTGCCGTTGTAATTCAGCCCGCTGACCTCGCAGGCGTACCATCGGTTCAGCTCGTCTTTGGACCAGCTCGGATGCACTCGCTCGTCGTCGAAAACCGTGCTGTCAACGATAATATCGGTAATCGTGGTTATGTCGGCTGTGAAAAGCTGCTGTGCGATGTCTTTGAGCATCCAGCGCGGGTCAAAAAAGTTCTTTTCCGCGGTTTGCTTGTCGCCCAATACCGGGTCCCCGCTGCCGATGACAGCCAGTGATTCCCCGACAAGACCCACGCGGGTCTGGTAGAAAAAGTCCGGCCCTAAGTATTTCAACGCCGCCGCCGTCGTTATTATCTTCATATTTGACGCCGGCACCATCGGCATCGAGGCGTTTCTGCTGTAAACAATCGTGCCCGTCTCCGGATTGACGACCTGCACTGCTATTCTGACGTTTGCCTGCGTTTGTGCTCCCACAATCGCGTCCAGCCGTTCCGTCAGCTCGGCCGACGCCGCCCCGCCGATACATATAACGGCTATTATCGTCAGCAGTAATATTTTCAATTTCTGTTTCATAATTCCCGTTACTAACAAAATCCCTCCCGTTTTTCAAGCGTATCTTTCCTCTATTGTTTAGCTCACCTGTCCTATGTAGCGCCAGCTAAGGAAGAACCGCAACCGTTTAACGCGTTTTTTACCTTTTCTGTCTTCTTACTTCTGCCTTCTCCCTTCTGTCTTTAAATCATAAATCCGTTATGATTCTAATCATTGCCTTCATTTTCCGTTCATTCAGCGATTCGTCCGTCGGCAGATGGATTAATCGTTCGATTGTTCCTTCGGCTCGCGGGCAGCTCCCTTCTTTATAATCGACTTTGGCAAGGTCTTTTCCGCCAAGCGGGTGCACCGGGCTGGAATACCAGCCCGCGATGTCCAGGCCTCGAATCCCTCCCTTGTGGACTATTTCCCACTTCTTATAGACACGCAAAGGGTATCTCATCAATGTAATATTCGCCTGCGGCGGTTTAGGCCAAAGGGATAGGCCGGCGTTGCTGAAATATTCCTCTATCATCGCAGTATTCTGAAGGCGGGTCTGCTTTAATTTTGGCCATTCTTCCAACTGTTTCAATTTCTCTTTTGCCTTCATTTCTCCCGCCTGTCGAGGATATCCCGCAAGGACAGGGAACCCATCTTTTAGAAAAGAAGTCCCCCTCGCTCTTAACATACTGCGAAGCCGGGAATATTGATAGCCGAGGTAACAATCCAGCCGCGACTGGCTGAACGGATGATATAACCATTTTCGACAAGCCGTAATAAGCTCTGTTCTTTTGGACACAGGCGCTGCGAACCTCTTTATTTGACGGTCAACTTCAGCTAATAGCCGGCTTGAATTGACGGTCAGCATCCCCCCCTGCCCGACGGCTCCTTCGCCGAATGTGCCAAGCTTTTTATTGTTCCACGTGCAATCCGGCGCGTGCGCGCAATCCTCGATTGTCTTTGCTCCGATTTTTTCGCACGCGGCCAGAAGCTGGTCTAATCGGCCGGGATTGCCGAATGTGTGCTGTAAAATTACGACTTTAAGAGTTCCGTAATCCTGTATCAGTATTTCCTGCGGGTCTATGCACAGGTGCTCATCGATGTCTAAATATACGGGGATTGCATTGCAGACCCTGACGGCTTCCACGACGGCTAAGCAGGTAAACGCACAAACGCCTACTTTGTCGCCCGGCTGGATATCGAGGGCTTTAAGCAGAATCGCCAGCGCGTGCCGCCCGAGGCCGAATGCCCGTGCCCCGTGTGCGTCTGCAAACCGTGCGAACGCCTCTTCGTATTTTCTTCGCCAGGTCGATTCGATATTCGCAGCCGCCCGCCCTGAGCTTGTCGAAGGGTTTAACGCAGTTATAAAATCCGCAATCTGCAATCCGAAATCCGCAATACATCCTGTTCGCTGAGCGCTGACTATCTACGTCTTCGTCGGCGGTTTCAGGGTCATCGCGACTGCTGCCGCGATGATGCAGGCAATGCCGGCCGGCGTAAACGCCCACCACCACGCCTGTGCATTACCCATAAATCCGCCGAGCATCGGCCCGAACAGGCCGCCCACGCCGTATGCCATAAATACCCACGGGTAATTGATTCCCACGTTCTTGTTGCCGAATAAATCCGCCGTTGCTGCCGGGAACAGCGCGAAGTTTCCTCCGAAATTGAACCCGATAAGAGTCGCCCCCACGTAAAGCCCGATTTCGCTTCTGCCTAAAAAGAAAAATCCGGCCATCATCACGCCCTGTATCAGGTTCATCAATGCGATTGAATTTCTCCTGCCTAACTTGTCGGAAAGCATTCCCCATACAATCCTGCCGAAACCGTTGAACAGGGCATAGAAAAGCCCCATCGCCGTTCCGGTAATTATGCCGGCCTTTGACTCTTCAATTCCGGCCTTCGACAGGGCATCCATTCCGAACAGCTTTATGATACCGATGACCATTAAGCCCGCCATTGCCCCTACGGTGAAATTGAAAAACAAAACCCAGAATTGATACGTTTTTGCCATTTCGCCCGGCGTAAAGTCAACTCGTCCCTCGCTTCCCGCACCGGTCGCCGGCGGCGTCCAGCCCTTCGGCAGCCACCCTTCAGGCGGATTTACCATAAATATCGACCCGATGCCAACTAACAAGGCAAACAGCACCCCGTAAAGCTTGAATACCTCGCTCACGGTCCACCCCGCGCCGAAAAGTCCTGTCCATCCGGGAGTCAAATCAATCGGCCCGAACTGGAAACCCTGTGTCAGTTTCACCCATATCAGCGCGCCGAATCCGAACCCTGCCACCGCCAGGCCCATTATCAGGCCCTTTTTGTCCGGGAACCATTTCGCCAGCGCCGCTATCGGGCACACGTATCCGAGCCCTATGCCTGCTCCGCCCAGAACGCCGATGCCGATGAGCATCCCCCAGAAATTATTTCCTGAAAAGCCCGCCAATAGATAGCCCGCGCCCAGGACAATTCCCCCCGTCAGCGCAACTATCCTCGGCCCCGCCTTTTTCTGCCATTTGCCCGCTATAAGCGCCATTATCACTGCGAACGCCGCCAGCCCGACCGAGAAGCACCATTGCGTCCTCGACGCGCTGAAACCGTATGGCTCCATCGTCAGCTTCTTGGTAAATGCCGACCAGGCATATATCGCCCCTAAGCACAGTTGAATCAGTATTCCCCCTACCACTACCCACCACCGGTTCATTACTTTTTTCTCATCCATAGCTCATTTCCTTATTCACTCGCCTGTCCACGAGAAGTTACTATCTTGGTTTTGCAACAGGGGATCCATGAACCTGTTCCAATGTTAATTAGAAAATCGCAAATTGAAAATTGAAAATCAGAGTATATCCTCCCTCCCCTCCTTTGTCAAAATCTGTTTTCGGATGCTTTAACTTCTACATTCGATATTGGTTATTGGACATTGGACATTTCCTCGTCTTATCTACTGCTCAACTATCAACTGCTCTAATCTCCCGCGCAGCGCCGCAGTCGGGGACCCATATCAACTGTTCACCTGCCTGCCCTCGATGGTTGCTTCATAGATTCTTCAGTCGGGGGCTCAACTTTCTACTCTCACGCGAAGCGTAGCAGCAGGAGACACAAAATCCAATATTAAATAGAAAATCGCAAATAAAAAATTGAAAATTGAAAATTGAAAATCAGAGTATATCCTCCCTCCCATCCACTGTCAAAACCTCTTTTCCTGTGGTTCGCTTTATGTGTAGACCGTGATTTTAATCCATGGTTCTTGGCTTTTTCAACGTCCGATTCGTCCGATAGGTCCGAACAGTCCGACAAAAAAATTGTAGTTTGTGCTTTGCATACCAAAATTCTTTAATCTGTCCGAACATATATGTCCGAAAACTATTATAGTTAATAACGTTAGTATCCAAGAATTTAATTAATAAACCACGGATACCCAAAGATGTATCATCAAATTCTTCAACAACTTACAATGGCTGCACAGGACAAAGCTCCGGTAAGTGGCTATACCCATAATTTTTATCGTTACCCTGCAAGGTTCTCTCCGGCCTTTGCTTCATCAGCTATCCGACTGTTTTCCAAACCAGGCGACGTCGTACTTGACCCCTATATGGGTGGCGGGACTACGGTGGTTGAATCTTTGCTTGCGGGAAGATTTGCGATTGGATCCGACCTAAATTCCCTTGCAGTTTTTGTTACAAAAGTAAAAACAACTAGATTAGATTCTTCCGAAAAGGACGTTCTTCGTCGTTGGGCCGAGCAAAAGATTCCTCAACTCAAATATAATCTTCCAATTTCGTGTTTATTTGATGAACCATATGACAACCAAACTAAAAATATGAACGTCCCAAGGGCTCGGTTTATAAAGAAAATTATTGGCACAGGGTTGGACACAACAAACAATCTCCCCACAGATAAAGCTCGCGACTTTGCGCGTTGTGCAATTCTAAAAACTACTCAGTGGGCCCTTGACGGCCGTAAAACGCATGTATCTCTTTCTCAGTACCGACTCAAACTTCAGGAACATATACTTCAAATGTTGGAACAACTCGACACTTTTATCAAAAAGGTAACGACTCAATGCACGCGTTTCCCTCATCCTATACTCTTAGAAAGTAACGCGTCACAAATTGACACAATGCCGCCTTTCTCAACAGATAACATTAAGGCCGAACTTGTAGTAACAAGCCCTCCATATCCTGGCCTTCATATTCTTTATCACAGATGGCAGGTCAATGGCCGACGGGAAACACCTGCTCCATATTGGATTACCGGCTGTCAAGATGGCCAAGGCGACTCTTACTATAATTTTGGAAGTCGTCACCAGCCGGGACATAATACTTATTTTGATACCTCTTTACTCACGCTTCAAGCAATTAGAAATGTTCTCCGCCCTGGCGCATATATGGTCCAACTCCTTGCATTTAGCGATCCCCAAAACCAACTTCCTCGTTATTTGGCAAATATGGAAACAGCGGGCTTCAAAGAAGTTAATTTCAAAGAACAGGATAACATTTCTTGTGATAAGAGAATCTGGCGAGATGTCCCAAGCCGAAAATGGCACGCAATGCTAAAAGGTAAAACCTCCGGCTCAAAAGAAGTCGTGCTTATTCATAAGGCCTTGTGATTATTTTAATTCTATTGCTCATCACCTATATGTCCCGGTGGTGTTATCTCTTCTTCGGATAGGCTGCCCAAAGTATTAATCATAGGAAGGATGAAAGCCGATAGCGCTTTTGTCGTTTGAAACACGTAATCCTCAACAGATATCTCATCTGCTGAATCATTTTCTTTTTTCTTCTCACGGTCTCGGTAATCTTTTATCAATCCTAACCCTATTAGTACGTTACCGTATATATATTTGGCTTCCAATAGTTTAGGACTTCCATGGTTGTATTTCATGTCTGTACGAAGATATTTGTTATCAACGTTGATATAAAATCTGTATGAATCTTTGTTTTCTTCTTGTGTAGTAAAATCCTGTACTATTTTACATGCGGAGTATTGGTCAAATTTATGCTCGTTCCAGTCCGATTCTTTCACGGGGATAATACGGGGCAATTCAATTCCAATGAAACTGTCTTCCTCTCCTTCTCCACCTCCTCGTCCATTTTTCGTCCCCCGGCCTCCTGGTCTTTCAATGTTTGTCTTTATAAGTAAAATTGCGATGTTTACGAAGGGAGTCAATATTACGTCATCAGTAACCGTCAACTGGATAGTCATTCCGTCTCCAACATCTATCTCTTCGGGTATATCAATGCTGAGATGGGCATATCCATTATGAAGCGTGAATATTTCATTGAGTTCTTTATGCCTCCGGTCTTGCTCTAATATTTCTAATATGTATCGCCCCCTGTTGACGTTACGAATAAAGTAATCGTTTCTTACGTCTGTTTCAAAATCGAGCCGACATCTACGACCAACTTCGCATTCTTTTCGCAGAATATCACTATTAGGTCTTTTTTTAAACCTAAAGAAGCTCGGATGTTCCTTGCCCACAAAAATGTTATCATCGCCATTGCCACCTTTTTCTCCTTCGTTTTCGCCTCCGCTACTTTTATGCGGTTTAGGAAGACGTCTTCCTGTCAAAAATAGCGATTCCAGGCTCGGCGAGGATTTGAGTATGTTTTTCAGTATGTCCTCAAGCGGTTTCGATTCCTCAAGTCGGCTTGCAATTTCATCGTTTTTTCGACGTTCGCTAAGTTCTCTCAATCCCGGGTGCTGATGTAACATTTCTTCTAGGTGTTTTTCTAATTCCTTTCTAAACTCTCCTCCTCTCAGTCTATCTCTACTATTCATAAAAAGGTCTTCTCTGGCTCGATAAGACATGCTCGAGCAATCGACCAATACTAAAAGCGAATCGGCAATACTACCCATTTTAACACTCTGTCTCGAAAATATAGTTTTGGGAATTATCCCGTGAGTTTGCCCATTGACTATGAATATTATTCCTTCATTAGTACGGTACGTCTCGGCTTTCCCCTTTTTGAATGCGTATATCCTGACAATCATCTTTTGTCCACTTATTTCAATAGCATTTGAGTCAGGAAAACCTTCTTCAAGGTTTTCCGCTTTGTTATCTTCTAATCTCACGATGAGCCCACTTAATGTAGTATCAAAACTACCGGCATGTCCTCTAAAATCCCTACACTCGTGAATCCGGATTGGAACCGCTGGTTCTGGTAACATAGCTTCTAATCGATATAGTAATCCATCCTTCATACACGCATGACTTGCGAACCCTTTCATATCATAGTTATAGAGTTTTATGATGCTTCCATATTCTATTTCGCGTGCATATGCTTCGTTACGATAGGGCATCAAAGGTAAACTGGCGGTTTTAAACCTTAATGTTTTTCCTCCCCGTGGCGTTTCATTCGCGCCCTCAGGAGCGAGATATGTGTAAATAGAATTTTTCACTTCTTCCATTGGACTTTCTCGACGAACTAGTGTCACTCCCCAGAACTCACCTGATTCATCGTTCTCTTTCATTGCTCTGATTATTTTGGGATTTCTTTTTGTGATAATGAGTTGGAACCGATCTTGACCACAAAATCCTAATACTCCGGTACCTCCCATGTTGAACTTTCCTTGAACAAATGGGATTCGAAGCTTATTCTGCTTATCAATTGATAAAAAAGTATCAGGCATCATATTAGGTGTCTGCCCTTCTCCAGTATCGGCGATTGTTACCGATGGATTTTTCCTCGTTCCTGTTAGTGCTACAGTAATACCTTCGCTGACTTCGCGACGCCTTCGGTCATCCCACTCATGTAGGGTACCTCCAAAGCCGTTATAAATCCCCTTATTCTCGAAGAATACCGCTACTGCCTCATGTATATTCTTTGGTGCGTTCGCTGATGTAGGGTCTATTCCTCTCTCCATACATTCACTCATCAGTCTGGCATCAATAGAATTAATTATTTTCTCCGTTAAAGCTGCCTCCGGCCTACTTTGTTGATTTCCTATTGTGGCAAAGCTGCCTTCTCTATCTCCGAATAACCTCCATACTTTCGTGTCATCCCAATACCCGTGCTCTTTGAGAATTTTTATTACTTCATCTTCTGAATCCGCTTTCAGAAGTGCCATTGTAAATTTACTCGCTTCACTATTTACCATGAGAGATATTCTCCCTTTATCAACATCCTGCTTTTACTTCATTTCTTTGCCATTTCAGTCCACATATTTTGCGCTTTTTCTGCAACATCCGTTGGAATACTATATCCCTCTCTCCCATTTTGGTTGATTATATTCCATTCTCGAAGAGCTGCAAGAACTACATAAACCTGATATGCTGGCAATGAATCTTCTGTTGTTTCGTTTATTTTATCAATCACTGCTTCGGCCATAAATGGCCCGTTTTTTCCCTTTGCTAATGCTGCCATTGTGTTTATTATCGTATCAAACGCCGCTTTCGGAACCTTATGTTCATATTCCTCTTTTTGTTTTTTTGACCATCCGATTCTATACAGCGAATTGTTCCTAATTTCTATTCTCGGTAGTCCCTCTGGCTTTCCTCGTCTTGAAATTTTCTTTTTCGCTTTCCTGTCTATGTCTCGTTTTTCTTCTGTTGGTTTTGTTGATTTAAATCCATTCCCTGAAATCCGCTCGCACATTTCTTTTATTGTCACAGCCACACTTCGCCCTATATCAACATCACGATATTCTCCTACACGGGCTGCCTCCACAATTGCTTCTCTTAATTCTTCCTCAGTCCTCTTTAGTATTTCCAGCACTTTCATTTTCATCGCTCCTTATATTCGCCGTGTTTTGTTATATAGTATAATATAATACAGCCGTTATATTTCGTCAAACACTTTTTCGCTATATTATACAATAATTTTTAATCTTACGGAACGTCATTGTCGTAACATCTTGATATAAAAGAGGTTACGCAAAGTATAATTTGTTATTAGAATGGTAAAAAATCTGTAAGATTTGTATAATCCGTGGTTAAAAAAAGCCCCACGGCTTCCCGCAGGGCCTATTAAACTTAAATCCGTAACACGCGATACGCAATCCGCAATACGAAATACGAAATTACTTCCCTCTTCCTTTAACCAGCGACTCTACAACGTGCGGGTCTGCTAAGGTCGTTATATCGCCTAAGTTCGAGACGTCGCCTTCTGCTATTTTCCGCAGAATCCTTCTCATAATCTTGCCCGACCGCGTCTTTGGCAGTGCATGCGCGAACTGTATCGACTCCGGCACCGCAATCGGCCCGATTTCCTTGCGAACGTGAAGCAGAAGCTCTTTTTTAAGCTCCTCGCTTTCCGTGATATTCTCTTTGAGCGTAACGAAGGCATACAGCCCCTGCCCTTTAATATCGTGAGGTATCGGCGTTACCGCCGCCTCCGCCACCTTCTCATGGCTGACCAGCGCGCTTTCCACCTCAGCCGTCCCGATTCGGTGTCCGGAAACGTTGACTACGTCGTCGATTCTGCCCATAAGCCAGTAATCCCCGTCATGGTCTTTCCGGCAGCCGTCGCCCGTGAAATACACATTCTCGAACATCGTAAAATACGTATCGATGAACCGGTCGTGGTCGCCCCACATCGTTCTCATAAACCCAGGCCAGGGCTTGCGTATGCAAAGCTTACCCCCCTCGTTGGCCGAGCATTCCGTCCCGTCGTCGCGTAGAATCACCGGGTCAACCCCGAAAAACGCCCGGCATGCGCTCCCCGGCTTTATCGTATGTGCCCCTGGCAGCGGCGTTATTAGTATCCCCCCCGTCTCCGTCTGCCACCACGTATCTACGATGGGACAGGAGGAGCGGCCGATTTTTTCGTAATACCATATCCAGGCCTCGGGGTTGATGGGCTCGCCGACGGTGCCGAGAATTCGAAGGGTGTCGAGCTTGTATTTGGCGGGCCATTCCTCGCCGAGTCGCATCAGGGCTCGAATGGCGGTTGGGGCGGTGTAAAAGACGGTAACGGCGAACTTGTCGCAGATTTTCCAGAACCGGCCTGCGTCGGGATAGGTGGGCACGCCCTCGAACATCAGTGAGGTTGCCCCGTTTGCCAGGGGGCCGTAAACGATATAGCTGTGGCCTGTGACCCAGCCGATGTCGGCGGTGCACCAGTAAACGTCGTTTTCGTGAATGTCGAAAATCACCCTGTGGCTGAAGGCACAGTGCAGCAGGTAGCCGGCGGTAGTATGGACGACGCCCTTTGGCTTACCGGTCGAACCCGACGTGTAAAGAATAAACAGGGGGTCTTCGGCGTTCATTTTTTCGGGTTCGCAGGTATCGGCCGCCTTGACGATTTCGTCGTGATACCAGGTATCACGGCCCGGCTTGATATTGCAGGGCTCTTCGGCGACCTTGACGACAATTACGTTTTCAATGCTGGGGGTCTTTGCCAGGGCCGCGTCGGCTATTTCTTTCAATTTGATGTGCTTGCCGGCGCGCAGCGAGACGTTGCTGGTTATGAGCATTTTGCAGTTCGAGTCGTTGATTCTGTCCTTGAGCGAGTCGGCGCTGAATCCGCCGAATACGACCGAGTGAATGGCGCCGATGCGCGAGCAGGCCAGCATCGTAATCGCCAGCTCGGGAACCATCGGCAGGTATATAGCGACGCGGTCGCCTTTTTTGACGCCCTTTGATTTGAGCACATTGGCGAATTTGCAGACCTCTTTGTGAAGCTGCTCGTATGTATATTTTCTTACGTTATCTTCGGCCTCTCCCTGCCAGATAATGGCGGTTTTCTTTGCGACAGGCGTGCCGAGATGCCTGTCTAAGCAGTTATAAGACACATTGAGAATGCCATCAGCAAACCAGGTATGTTCGATTTTCCTCGCTTTGGTATCCCACGTATATTCAAGCCCTTTTGTCGGCTGTTTGAACCAGGTGAGCGATTTTGCCTGTTCGAGCCAGAATTTGTCAGAGTCGTTAATCGACTCATCCCACATCTGCTGATACTGCTGCATACTCTTGATATACGCCTTCGATGAGACCGATTCCGGCGGCGTGAACTTGCGGTCTTCGGTCATCAATGATGTCATCGATTTCTTCTCATTGTCCATTTTGCTACTCCTTCCGGCTCAAAAACCAATAATTATCTAACGGTTTAATCAAACGTTAGAACGTTAAAAACAAGCATTCTCTAAAATTGAAGCAAAAAGTCAAGGGCGAATTTTCAAGTTTTTCACCTCAAAGACGCTAATTTTTATATAGCCACGAAGCGGCTGTGTTTGAAATCAAGGGTTTTTTTAGATTTTTTCGGGACGCCATAAGGTCTGATTCCGAATCATAACGTTAAGG
>JAFGDN010000007.1 GCA_016932095.1 Sedimentisphaerales bacterium | reverse complement strand
CCTTAACGTTATGATTCGGAATCAGACCTTATGGCGTCCCGAAAAAATCTAAAAAAACCCTTGATTTCAAACACAGCCGCTTCGTGGTAAAAAAATCCGTGCAATCCGTGAAATCAGTGGTTAAATTTCTCTGCGTTTTCTGCGTTCTCCGCGGTGAATCAATTTTCCATTGAAAACACCCCCCCGTTCGGCTATAATCATCCTCGTTTCTTAGAGTATCGGATGTAATGAAAAAGACACGAAGTTATATTATTGTTATAAAAACAGTGTGGTGTCTGAAAAAAATTAACTCTGCGCTCTCTGCGGTCTCTGCGGTAAAAAAGGACAATACTACCTATGCCTGACTTTGACTGGAAGGAAAAATATAAAGATAAAATCACGACCGCCGCCGAGGCGATGAAGCTCATCAAATCGGGCGACCACATATTTATCGGCACTGCCTGCGCCCAGCCCCAGCACCTTGTCTCGGCCCTAATGGAGCATTCCTCGCACATCTACGACGCCCACATCGTTCACCTGCTCACGATGGGTTCGGCGCCATACGCCGACGAAAAATACCGCGAAAAATTCAAAATGAACTCATTTTTCATCGCCGACAACGTCCGCGACTCGCTCAGCAAAGGCGTCGGCGATTATACCCCAATGTTCCTTTCCGAAATCCCAGCCGAATTCGAAAGCGGCCGAATCCCCCTCGACGTTGCCCTGATTTCCGTAACCCCCCCTGATGTCAACGGCCTGTGCTCGCTCAGCGTCTCCGTCGATATCGTCAAGTCCGCCGCCGCAAACGCCAAATTCGTTATCGCGCAGGTCAATTCCCGTATGCCCCGCATCTTCGGCGACTCCTTTATTCACGTAAATTCCATCGACTGCCTCGTCCCTTATGACCAGGACGTTTTCGAAATCACCGTTCCTCAGCCCGACGACGTCCTTAACCGAATCGGCGAAAACATCGCCCGCCTTGTCGAAGACGGCTCAACTATCGAATGTGGCATAGGCCGTATCCCGCAGGCACTCGCCGAATCTCTCAAAGACAAAAAAGACCTCGGCATCCACACCGAAATGTTCAGCGACTGGATTATCGACCTCATCGAATGTGGCGCCATCACCTGCGCCAAGAAAAACGTCAATCACGGCAAAATCGTCGCCAGCTTTTGTATGGGCACACGCCGGCTTTACGAATACATCAACAATAATCCTTTCTTCGAGTTCTACCCCACCGAATACGTCAACGATACTTATGTAATCGCTCAGCACGAGAAAATGGTCGCCATAAACGTCGGCCTCGAAATCGACCTCACAGGCCAGGTCTGCGCCGATTCCCTCGGCTACCGCTTTTACTCAGGCATTGGCGGTCAGGTCGATTTTATACGCGGCGCAGCTCGCAGCAGGGGGGGTAAGGCCATTATCGCTATGCCCTCGACCGCCCGCGCAGGCCAGGTCAGCAGAATCGTCCCACATCTCACCGAAGGCGCTGGCGTCGTTACAACCCGCGGCGATGTCCACTACGTCGTTACAGAATACGGGACCGCCTATCTTCACGGCAAATCCATCCGCGAAAGGGTCCTCGACCTCATCAATATCGCCCATCCAAAATTCAGGACCGGCCTTATCCAGGCCGCCAAAGCACAAAAATACGTTTACGCCGACCAGATTGAGCTGGACTGGTCCAAAGTCAGATACCCCGCCGAGCTTGAGCATTACGACACCCTCCGCGACGGCGCCGAAATCTTCTTCAGGCCCGTCAAGCCCAACGACGAGGAAGAGCTTTCCGAAATGCTCTATTCCCTCAGCGAAAAGTCCGTCCAGACGCGGTATATGGCCCACACTATGACCTTCCCCCATAAGGACGTCCAGCAGCTTACAAATATCGACTATCAGCAGGATATCGCCATCGTCGGCGTCGTTCCCGGCCCTTCCGGCGAAGAGCAAATCGTCGCTATGGCTCAGTATTTTCTCGACCCTAAAACCCTCGCCGCCGAGGTCGCTTTCGTGGTGCACGACGAATGGCAGCAAAAAGGTATGGGCACCTATTTATTAGATTATATCACGAAAGTCGCGAAACAGCGGGGGGTCAAGACGTTCTACGCCAAGGTGCTCCCCGGCAACAAGGCGATGCTGGCCATATTCCATAACTCCGGCTATAAGGTCAATACATCGTTTGACGGCGAGGTTTATAACATATCTTATGAACTCACTGATAAGGCGGGCTGAATATGACCGATAAACCAAGCGCATTCATATATTCCCCTGCCCTTGAGAAACACTCATACCCGCAGGGGCACCCCTTCAACACCATCCGGGCCCAAAAAACCCGTGAAGTTCTGCTTTCAATGGGTTTGCTGGCCGGTCCAGACAGAATAGAGGTTCCGCCAGCGCCCGTTGACCGGCTCGTTCTCAAGAAATTTCATACCCCACGCTATCTGCATGCCCTGCAAAACTGCTCAAAAGGCGAGTTTGACAACGAGGCAATGAATATGGGCCTCGGAACAACGGATTGCCCGGTTTTTGAGGGTATGTATGAATACTCGGTTTTAGCGGCAGGCGCGACAATCACAGCCGCCCGGCTGATTATAGATAAAAAAGCCAGCGCCGCCTTCAACCCGTCAGGCGGCTTTCATCACGCCGGTCCAGAAAAGGCCTCCGGCTTTTGCTATATCAACGATGTTGCCCTTGCCTGTTACATACTGGCAGAGCATAAAAAAAAGGTGTTATATCTCGACGTGGACGTCCATCACGGCGACGGCGTCGTTTACGCCTTTTACGAGCGAAACGACGTTATGACAATTTCCCTGCACCAGAACCCGCGAACGCTGTTCCCGGGCACCGGTTTCGAGGATGAAATCGGCTCAGGTCCCGGCCGGGGCTACTGCGTCAATATACCGCTGCCCATCGGCACTTACGACGAGGCGTATCTGCACGCGATTAAGACGGTTGTTTTGCCTTTGATTGGCGCCTTTAAGCCCGACGTTTTCGTTTTCGAGCTTGGCGCAGACGCCTTAGCCAATGACCCGCTGGCCCACCTGCGGCTGACCAATAACGTTTACGTCGATATAATCCATTACCTGCAGGAATTCCAAAAGCCCATCCTTATGACAGGCGGGGGCGGCTATAATATCGAAAACACCGTTCGCGCCTGGTCGATTGCCTGGGCGACGCTGTGCGGCGCCGATGTCGAGTTAGACGCCAATATGCTTATGGGCGGTATTATGCTCCAGACCACCGAATGGCAGGGGGGATTGCGAGACAGGACGCTGCCTATAACAAAACATCAAAACAGGTCGGTAATGCCTGCCCTCGAAGAGACCCTCGAACGGCTCAAGGCCACGATTTTCCCAATTCACGGATTGTAGTTCGTAAGGCGTCGCTTGACAGACAACGGCTTTCGAAGGCAGTTGGGCAGGCCCCCGACAGTGGAACCGAGTGAGCAGCAATCGAGGGCAGGCAAGTCGGCAGGGAGGCGAAAAGAACATAACATCAGCAGCAATAAGCAGTTGCAAAACAGAGCACACTCCAAAAGGGTGATTTTGGGCGGTTTTGAGGGGGCGATTTGGCTGTAACTTCAGGCGTGACAAGGCGTTAAATTCTGGACTCAAACAGTTGTTTAAAACAGTTGTTCGGCAAAAGCGCGCAAGTATCCAAAACCAAAAATCGGAATTTTGAAAATTTTTTTTACTCCTTTCCCCGTAAGGACTTACGTCAATTTTCGCACTTCTGAAAATCGGATTTTTCGACAATATCGCGCAAGTTCGCGCCTATAGGATGGAGAGACGCGCGAGCCGATGCTCGTTGCTCGGCTCTCGCGGCTCGTGAAAAAAGAAGAATAGAGAATGCAGAATAGAGAATAGAGAATTTAGAATGAAGAATTGTGAGGGATGAGGATGGCGGCGAAAGTAACAATACCGATACCGGAATGGTTAGACCGGATTTGCACGTGGCCTGTTATGGTTTATCGAAAGCACAAAAAGGGCTGGCCTTATCGAAGGATTTATCTCGGCAACGGCAAATGGACAATCGTCGAACCACAGGATTATTACTGGCTGAAAGAATTCAACTGGTACGTCGGCGGCAACGGCAAGGAATTTTACGCCTTCACGAATATCGTTACCAGCCAGGGCAAAACCAGGATGACCAGTATGCACCGGCTTATTATGGACCCGCCTCGAAATCTTCTCGTTGACCACAGGAACAACAAAACCCTCGATAACAGGAGGGCCAACCTGCGTCCGGCCACGCATTCTGAAAACGCCTGCAACAGGCCCAAAATCAGTTCTAAAACTTCCTCTCGTTATATTGGCGTCTATTACGAAAAAAGCACCGGCAAATGGACCGCCAAAATCAGGGTTAATGGCCGACGTCTCTGGCTCGGACGTTTCGACTCCGAAATCGAGGCCGCTCGCGCTTATGACCGTGCCGCAATCAAATATCACGGCGAATTCGCCCGCCTTAACTTCCCAAGAGAGGATTACCTCGACGAATTTCCATTATCGAAATAATTTTCCTTCCCTCTCGTTTAGCCCCCAAACCTTCTTGGGTTTGGGGGTCTTCCGCCCCAGGCGGGCGTCGTCCGAATCGTCCTACGCCTTCTGTCCTCCGTCCTCCACTCTACATTCTCAATTCTAAATTCTAAATTTCTTTATCCACACTTCCTACCTTTCTCGCCTTCTCTCCTGTTCTACTATCGCGATTTCCTCCGCCGTCATACCGTATAATTTAAATTCCCTCTTGACGGATTACTTCTTTTGCTTATTATTGCAAACGATTCGTATCAATTAAAGGAATAGATTGATGGCCATACTCAATTTCAAGGGAAAAGCGTTCGTTCAGAATTACCACCTGTCCGTCAAATTCCACCAGCTTATCCCCCGCAAAGCTCAATCTCTCACCGGTAAGGTCTCTCTCCACGACAACCTCATAATCCACGGCGATAACCTCAAGGCCTTAAAAGCCCTTCTCCCCACTTACGCCGGCAAAATAAAATGTATCTACATCGACCCGCCTTACAACACCGGAAACGAAAAATGGGCCTACAACGACAACGTCAATTCCCCTATGCTCCAGGATTGGCTCGGAAAAGTCGTCGATAAAGAAGACCTCACCCGTCACGATAAATGGCTTTGTATGATGATGCCCCGATTAAAACTTCTAAGAGAACTTCTCACAGAAGATGGAGTCATTTTTGTTTCAATTGACGATAATGAACAACATCGCTTACGCATAGTAATGGATGATGTGTTTGGTGAAGGCAATTTCATCACAACTATCATTTGGCAGAAAAAATACTCTCCTCAAAATGATGCTAAGTATTTCTCTGATATGCACGATTTTATTTTGGTTTATGCTAAAAAGAAAAACGAAGGTCAAAATACTGGAGGATGGGAACGTAATTTACTTGTGAGAACTTCTGAACAAAATGTTAGATACAAGAATCCCGATAATGACCCAAGAGGTCCCTGGAAACCTGCGGATTTCTCTGTAAAAACATATTCTGAAACTTATGATTATGAAATAACAACTCCTTCTGGAAGGAAAGTAAATCCACCAAAAGGAAGATGTTGGGCTACTTCCCCTGAAAATTTTCAAAAATGGCGTAAGGATAATCGTGTTTGGTTTGGTAAAAAGGGAAATAATATTCCTTCTGTAAAAATATTCCTTTCCGAAGTTCGTGAAGGCGTTGTGCCTTTGACAATTTGGTTCAGGGACGAGGTGGGTGATAATGAATTTGCAAGAAAAACAATAAAAGAAATATTTGGCGATAAAGACCTTCCTTTTGAAAACCCAAAACCACATACTTTAATAAAACGAATTTTAGAAATATCTACAGACAAAAACTCGTTTGTACTCGACTCTTTTGCTGGTTCCGGCACGACGGCACATGCTGTATTGGCATTAAATAAAGAGGATAATGGAAATCGCAGATTTTTATTAATACAATGCGATGAGTTAAATAAAAAGACTGGCAAGATAGAAAATATTTGTGATAAGATTACTGCCGAGCGAGTTCGTCGGGTAATAAAAGGCATCAAAAAGTCGAAAGATGATAACCTGAAAAGGGGCTTGTTCGGAACCTTCAGTTATTTCGAATTGGGCGACCCAATTGAAATGGAAAGCATCCTTGAAGGCGCTCAACTCCCGCCATACAAGGAGCTTGCCCGGTATATCTTTTATACTGCAACCGGCGAAGAATTTGACGAAAAGGCCGTCGATGAAAAACGCAACTTCATCGGCCAAAGCCGAGAATATCTCGTTTATCTCTTCTATAAACCCGACATTGATTACTTGAAGGCCACCGCCCTGACTCTCGATAAGGCGCAGGCCCTTGGCCCTTATAAAAATAAACTCCGACTCGTATTCGCCCCGACAAAATATCTCGACCAGGACCATCTTGACTCGTTGCGAATCGACTTTGCCCAACTGCCCTTTGAAATTTATAAACTGGTAAAATGACGTTTTTTGTCATTGCGAGCCCCGTAGGGGCGTGGCAATCTAATGTTTAGCCCGGCAACTTTATTGCCGGGTTACTAAAAATGGAACCAAAAGAATACCAAATAAAAACTCTTAATCGCGTCAAGCAATACCTTGACCTTCTCTACCAATGGCGGCAAAAGGCCCTCGCTAACCCCGGCCTTAAAATTAATTTCCCATTAAATGCCTGGGATGAAATTGACTCTCGTTATCGTCCTTATTCCTCTCGACACGACGGACTCAAAAGACCTTTGCCCTGCTTTTGCCTCAAAATCCCCACAGGCGGCGGTAAAACGTTCCTCGCCGTCAAAACCATCGACCTAATCAACACTGTTTACCGCAAAGACCGAACCGGCCTTGTCCTCTGGGTCGTTCCTTCCACCCAGATATACAATCAAACAATAAGAAGTTTGCGAAACCGCGACCATCCATATCGACAGCACTTAGATATCGCAAGCGCCGGAAGGACTCTCATACGCGAAAAAGGCGACCTGTTTAGCCCGTTGGACGTATGCGAAAATCTCGTCGTCCTTATGCTTATGCTGCCCTCCGCCAATCGAAAAACCAAAGAAGTCCTGCGTATGTTCAAGGACTCCAGCGGCTTCGCGGAATTTTTCCCGCCCGAAGACAATCTTGAAGCAAATGCGAAACTTTTGGAAAAAGTCCCCAACCTCGATACTTTTGAAAAACAATCCGCCTTTTGGGGAAAACAAGTCAAGTCCTCTCTCGGCAATACCCTGCGTCTTCTCAATCCTGTAATCATCCTCGACGAGGGCCAAAAAGCATATAGCGAAACCGCTCAGGAAACTCTAAAGGGCTTCAATCCTTCAATTATCGTCGAAATGTCCGCAACACCCCCTGACGCAAGCAACAAACTCGTCGATATTACAGGCATTGAGCTGAACCGCGAGGAAATGATAAAATTCGACCTGCACATCTTCAACAAAGCAAATCCCGACTGGAGAGAAACCATCCTCGAAGCACATAACCACCTTGAAATGTTGAAGGGCAAAGCCAGAGAATATCAGGCCAACACCGGAAAATATATCAGGCCTATTTGCCTCATTCAGGTCGAACGCACAGGCAAAGAACAGCGAAAATCCGGCCTCATTCATTCAGAAGACGTCCGTGAGCACCTTATAAATATCGTTGGTTTGCAGCCCGAAGAAGTTGCCGTCAAAACAAGTGAAAAGGACGAGCTTAAAGAAGTGGACGACGTTGGCGGCCTGATGTCCGAAAATTGCCGTATCCGCTACATCATCACCAAACAGGCACTTCAGGAGGGCTGGGATTGTGCCTTTGCTTATGTTCTTTCTATTTTGACCCGCCCCGGCTCGAAAACCGCCCTTACTCAATTAGTCGGCCGTATCTTACGCCAGCCCTTCGCAAAGAAAACAGGCGTTAAAGAGCTCGACGAAAGTTATGTCTTCTGTTACCAGCAAAAAGGCGCTGAGCTTCTTGAAGAAATAAGAAAGGGTTTTCGCGGCGAAGGACTCGGCGACCTCCAAGGCCGTATCCTTATGGATGACCAAACCGGCCAGGAACAGCACGAAGAAATTATTGCACAGGTCAGGGAAAATTTCAAAAAGGCCGCCGACCAGGTCATTCTTCCTGTATTCGCAATCCGCGATGACTCTGGATGGCGGAAAGTCAACTACGATATCGATATCGCAAGTCAAATCCCCTGGGACAACGCAGATCTGACGAAACTCAATAGCATCAATTTATCGATGCTTGAGGAAAAAGATATTGAACAGGTCGCGACCCTCTCCGAAGACCAGCGGGAAGTTATTAAACTAAAACAATCCGAATTGCTTAAGGCAGGTGCTCTTCATCTTGACCCTGTCTTTCTTGCACGACATTTGCTCGATATCGTCCCCAATCCCTGGATTGCTCACGAATTTGGTAAAACCGCCCTTAATAAATTCTTAACTAAGTTTGATAATACGATTGTAATCAATAATTTCGTCTTCATTATCGAAGAGCTTCGTAAACACCTTGCATCCGAAAAAGACCGCCTTGCCGAAAAGGTTTTCAGGGATATGATTTCTCAGGACAAAATGCACTTTCTCGTCGTCGCCAACACCATCGGTTACAAACTTCCAAAACGGAAAAAATCCCCATCGCCCTGGCTGACCAAAGTTACAAACGCACCTCTCGAACGTTCCCTTTTCGATTATGTTCCTGCCGATGAATTCAATGAAACTGAACGCAGGGTTGCGTGGTATCTCGATGACCAGAATAAGCTCCTTTTCTGGTATCGAAACGTCCCAAGGGAGGATTATGGCGTTCAGGGCTGGCGCAGCCATCGCGTCTTTGCCGACTTCATATTTACTGATACTGATTCTAACGGCAATGGCTTTAACCGCGTCTTTGTCGTAGAAACAAAAGGCCTTCACTTAAAAGACGCCGACAGAACCAAATACACTACAAAACTTTTCGACCTTTGCAATGAACGCGCCCGCGAAACTACCCTTACCGAACTTGGTCTCAAATTCCCAAGTAAGCAAATCTCCTTTATCGTCGTCGCCGAAGATGAATGGCAAAGCCGTTTTAACGCCCTCTTTGCCTCTTAATCACTTTAATACCCCAAATCTTCTCTTTTTTCAACCCAAAAATCCGTGTAATCCGTGGTTATGAGTTTTTTGTGCCTTTTCGTGGCAACCTTCGTGTTCCTTCTTTTCTTCCCTGCCCTCGATTGTTGCTTCCTTGGCTCTGCTGTCGGGGGGTGGTTCAAAAAATCCGTGAAAATCTGCGTAATCTGTGGTTCAGAATCAGCAATCATAAATCATAAATCATAAATAAGTTAATCTGTCTTCTGCCTTCCGTCTTCCTTGCCCCCGCCTGTCCTCGAAAGTTGTTATCGGGGATGCAGGCCGTAGGCAGGGGCAGCGGCTTCCTTATCCCAAATTGAAAATCGCAAATCGCAAATCGAAAATCCCTTTCCCCCGCCTCCTGCGGCATCGAGCATCCAGCAACTCCAAACTCATCACTAAAAACTCAAAACTTTTTATGTAATCCGTTCATTTTGCTCGGCTTGAAAATGTGGAGCCTTTTGGCCACACGGTGGTCGAAGACAAAACTTTTGACAAAGCTCGCTTTACAAGAAAGATTTGTCGAGAACACCCTGCCGAGCAAAATCAGTGTTAATCAGTGTAAATCAGTGTCTAAGTTTTCTCTGTGAACTCTGTGCTCTTGTATGTTGACAGATATCAT
>JAFGDN010000075.1 GCA_016932095.1 Sedimentisphaerales bacterium | reverse complement strand
GCGAGAGAGAGGAGTCGAACCTCCACGTCCTCAACGGACACAGGGTCCTAAGCCCTGCGCGTCTGCCAGTTCCGCCACTCTCGCGAACTTAACCACAGATTTCACAGATTACACTGATTTTTAATTTGTTAACTTTCGCACTTTTTATGCCGCCAAAGAAGATGAATATAGAACGCAGACATACCAACCTGCCGATGTTTGTAATGGAAAAATTACGACATGGAGGTCAGTATGTTTGCACAAACTGTTACATCGTCCCGGCAGACAATTTGCCAGCAGTTTTTTCAGATTTTTACCGTCCCGACAGCAAATATTTTCACTCCCCTTGTCCGCGGCTGGATACTTTGCACCGCCAGGAGAACCGTTGCCGGAATAGTTCGATTTGCCGAGTTGTTTATCGACAGGCCTCACTACGCGTTTCATCGTTTCTTCAGTTGTGCAATCTGGTCTGTGGCCGAGCTGTGGCGGCTGCTTGCGGTTATTTTGATAAAGACGTTGTATCCCCGCGGAGTCATACGAGAAGGACCCGAACGGGCCGCGGCGATGTGCTTCTCGATTGTCCGGCTGTGGTATCCGGACAACTAACGGCTCTGGAAAATGCTGCCGCGGCTTGCCTGGTATCATCAAAAACGCACGCCCGGCTTCGCGGATGCCCTGGCTTGTCTTCGGCAAATGCTTTGGAAGGAGAGAATAAATTGTATGTTCGATAAGCATATCGCTTTTGAAAAAATTCCAAAACCCGTTATAACCGATTTGTCCTGTGCGGCTGAATCATTTAAAAGTGCGAAAGTTAACATCTGGACAATTTTCGATTTAATGACAGACGGCTTTTACAATTTTGTTCTTCTCATCGAGGATGGTTACCTTTGTCTTCAGCTTGCGCGCCTCAGCGGGCGTGCAATAAGCGAAGCTGAAGATAATAACAATATCGTTTTTCTTCATCCGTTTGGCCGCGGCGCCGAGCACGATGATTTGACCCGAGTCAGCCGGCGCCGGCACAGCGTATGTCTCAACGCGGCTGCCGTTGTTGAGGTCGGCTACCAGCACCCCTTCGTATGGCAGGATACCCGACTTTTTCATTAACGTTTCATCGATGAGTATGCTGCCCGGATAATTGAGCCGCGTTTCGGTAACCCGCGCCCTGTGCAGCTTCGATTTCAGTATTTTTATCAGCATTATTATTCCAGTCCTTACTAAAACTAAATATCAAGCCGGTAATTATACACTATCGCCTGTCAGCGTCCACTATCAGGTTATCAATCAAACGGGTTGAGCCGATTCTCGCCGCGACCGCTATGAGAACTTTCCCCTCGACGTGCTTCATTTCCTCGAGTGTATCCGGGTTGACGACGCTTATATAATCAACCCCCGTCAGTGACCCCGCTTTTTCCAGTATTTTACGCATTCTTCCAGCGATTGTTTTCGGCGCCTTTACGCCTGCCTTTATCATTTCCCTCGCGGCGGCCAATGAGCGATAAATACACGTCGCGTCCCGTCTTTGCTGCGTCGAAAGATACCGGTTCCTGCTGCTAAGCGCAAGCCCATCCGCAGCCCGCACCGTCGGGCATACGACGATTTTAAGCGGAAAATTCAGGTCCGCGACCATTCGTTTGATAATCGCCGCCTGCTGCGCGTCCTTTTGCCCGAAATACGCAACGTCCGGCTGCACGATATTAAACAACTTCGCGCAAACCGTAGCCACCCCCCTGAAATGACCCGGCCGAAATTGACCGCACATCGGCTTACTCATCTTCTCAACCTCGACCCACGTTACCGTCCCCCCGCTGTATATCTCCTTGGCCGTGGGGACAAATACGACATTTACGCCGGTGTCCCTGCATATTTTCAAATCGTCTCGTATCGGCCTCGGGTATTTATTGAAATCTTCTCGCGGGCCAAACTGCGTCGGGTTTACAAAAACACTTACAACCGTAAAATTGCCCGCTTTTACGCTTCGCATGATTAAAGACCTATGCCCCTCGTGCAGCGCCCCCATCGTCGGAACCAGGCCGATTTTTTCGCCGTTGCCTCGAGCGGCAATCACAAGCTGCCTTACGGATTTAATCGTTCTTGCGACTTTCATAATGTTCTTCCGTCGGCCTTACGGGGCTTGTAAATGGCGGCATAACGTAATATTTCACCTGCTCGGCAAGCCCGCTCACCGCCTTGTCATCGAAGCAATCGAAATCGTTCAGCGTAATAACCGGCGACAGCCTCCATCCCGCAACCAGCTCCTTATAGCCGGCGTCTATGGCCTCTAAGAAACTTATCTCGATTTTCTGCTCGTATGCCCGGTTCCGTTTATGAATTCGCTCTAAACAAACCTTCGGCGGGCCGGTCAGGTATATCACAAGCGCCGGATTGATTACCCCAGGCGCGACCTGCGAGTAAACTTTCTGATACAGCGTAAACTGCTCTTTGGATAAAGTCAGTTTCGCATAAATCTGCTCCTTTTGAAATACGTAATCCGAAACCACAGGGTTGTTTTTCTCACGGATTGAAGGGTTTAACTGCTCGACCCGGCTGGTCAGAAAATAAAGCTGCGAGCTTAACGCAAGTTCCTTATTACCCGCGTAAACCTTCGGCAAATACGGGTTTGTGTCGTATGCCTCCAAAATTGCCCTGCACGATAGCGCCTCTGCGAGCTTTTTTGTCAAAGTCGTTTTTCCCGCCCCGATATTGCCGGCGATACTGATAAGCCGCGGTTTGTCAATCAAAGGCGCAAAATCACAGCCGTTCAGCCGGCCGGCAATTACCTCGACCGTCTCATTAAGTATCGGGTGCACTAATTTCCGATTCAACCTGCATAATCCGCTCAGCACAAACGAGCGAAGGTGCATCTGCGGATGCGGAACGATTAACGTATCGGTATTGATTATCTCGTTGTCGAACAGCAAAAGGTCAAGGTCGATATTCCGGGAAGACCATCGCCTGCCGCGCCCTCGCTCAAGGGAATTCTCGATTTCAATGAGCCGACGGTGAACATTTTCCGCTGACAGCTCCGTTTTAAGCTCTGCGACAGCGTTTAGATATTTCGGCTGATTGATATCGGCTAACGGCGTCGTCTCAATCGCCTCACTTGAATTGGCAAGTTCCGCGTCCGGCGTCTGGCCAAGCATCTGCAGCGCATCCTCGATAAATCGCCCGCGGTCGCCGAGGTTGCTGCCTAAGCCGATATATGCCGTTTTCCTGCTCATTATTCATCTTTCGTTCGTCTTGTGTCTTGCGCCTTGCGTCTTGCGTCTTGTGCCTTATTATATTCGGGCTATCCTGTCTAACGCCTCTTTGACGTTTTCCAGCTCGCCGAAGGCCGTCAATCTTACGTATCCCTCGCCGGCCGGCCCAAAGCCGACCCCGGGCGTCGTTACCACGTTTGCCTTTGTCAAAAGCAAATCGAAAAATTCCCACGACCCGAGCCCCTCAGGCGTCTTCAGCCAGATATACGGCGCATTAACGCCGCCGTAAACCTTATAGCCCAGCGAACCAAGTTTCTCGCGTATCACTTTTGCGTTATTCATATACAGGTCTATGACTTCGCGGACCTGTTTGCTCCCTTCGGAGGTATATGTCGCCGCGGCCCCTGCCTGTGTTATATATGATACGCCGTTGAATTTCGTGCACGTCCGCCTGTTCCATAGCGGGTTCAAAGCGACGCTCTGCCCCGCCCTCGTATATGCCCGCAATTCTTTCGGCACAACCGTAAAAGCGCATCGAACTCCGGTAAATCCCGCCGTCTTGGAAAAGCTGCGAAACTCAATCGCGACGTCCTTCGCCCCCGCAATTTCATATATCGAGTGTGGTATCTCCCGCTCGCTGATATACGCCTCGTATGCCGCGTCGAAAAGGAGCACTGACCGGTTTTCCCTCGCGTAATCGACCCATTTTTTCAACTGCTCTTTCGTAGCGACCGCCCCCGTCGGGTTATTCGGAAAGCAAAGGTAAATCATATCCGCCTTTTCATTTGGCGGCTCGGGAACAAAATTATTCTCGCTCGTTGCGGGCATATATACTATTTTCAGATACGTTCCCTGTCCCGCAATCGGCCCCGTCCTGCCCGCCATAACGTTGGTATCCACGTAAACCGGGTAAACCGGGTCCGCCACCGCTATGGTATTATCTGGCCCGAAAAGCTCCTGTATATTGGCCGTATCGGATTTCGCCCCGTCGCTGATGAATATCTCATCCGTTTCGATATTGACGCCGCGTGATTTGTAATCATTTTTGCTGATGGCCTCCCGAAGAAACACGTAACCGATTCCCTCATCGTCATAGCCGTGAAACGTTTCTTTTTTACCCATCTCATCGACGGCCCTGTGCATCGCCTCGATTACCGCCGGCGCAATTGGCTGCGTAACATCGCCTATTCCCATACTGATGATTTTCGCCTCAGGATGCGCCTGCGCAAACGCCCGTTTGCGCTTCCCTATTTCGGGAAAAAGGTATCCCGCCTGCAATCTCAGGAAATTTTCGTTTACCGTCGCCATTTATTCCTTTCTCTCCAGCCGTTCATCTTCATCCATTCGCTACGCCGGGAAAACAAAGATTCTATGGCTTTGAGGTTTAAGAGTCAATAACCTGCGAGTTTATAAGACATTTCTTAACTGTCATTCCCGCGAACCTGTCCTGAGCTTTTCGAAGGAAGCGGGAATCCAGTTTTTCCGACACTGATTTCAACTGTTCTCCTGTTCGCCTTCTCAACTTTCTCGCGAGACGCGGGATTGACAATAAACGCGGGAGAATTAAGACTGTTTTGGAGTTAGTACGTTAAGTGTGGTTCTACAATTATATTGATTTTTCAATGTCAGCCGGTAGAATTATGGTTAAACGAAACTTGATACATGCGATGGGTCGTGAGCATGGCGAAAAAACAAAAGACACGCATTAAGGGGCCGTGGATTATCATCAAAGGAAATATGCCACGACATCTTATAGTTAAGAAAGTTGTCAACACATTCATCAAAACAGAATACCGAAAAAAAGGAAAAGGTATAGAATTTTGGTATCCCGTGGAGAAGCTACCGAATGGCGAGATGCTCTATATCGTCAGGCCGGGGCACAAAAAGAATTTCGATTTTAAGGTAGATGTACTTCGTAACTACGGTTTCGGAGAAGGGAGTCATAAGGAAATCGCAAAGGATTTAAGGCGAAAAAGAAAAGAAAGTTCTAAAAAATTTGAGCGGCTGTTAGTCGCAATTACAGAGATATTTAACTGTTCAGAAAACGATGTTGATGTTTTGTTGAAGAAAAATAGGGGGATAAAGAACTTATTTAGAACGGGAGGTTCTACCACGGCTCTTCTGAAAATTTTAAAATGGCTCTTTATTATGGAGGACATTGTTTACTGGGACAATGAAGGGCGTGCTTTTCTATTTAATTTTCTTGGATATGTTTCTCAAGAAAAAAGCGAAAGGACGCTCAAAATAGCATTAAATAGTATAAAGAACCCTCAAAAATTAAAGAGCTTTATGAAAAAAGCCGGCATTGAGTGGATAAGTTGCGATACATAGAATATGGCTATTAAAAAATATTTAGATAAGGTTTTTCAGCAGGATATTATGGCACTGCTGAAGGAATTACCTGATAAATGCGTTGATATGGTTTACGGAGACCCCGATTATAACGTTGGTATAAAATACGGGGATAAATCTTATACTAAAAACTTCGATGAATATGTCGAGTGGTATATTGACTTGGCAAAGGAGTCGTTGCGGGTTCTTAAAGATACGGGTAATATATTTTTCATCAACTATCCGAAACAGAATGCGTATCTGCGGGTCAAATATCTCGATGGTGCCTGCTATGAAGTTTCCGATTACGTCTGGGTCTATAATACTAACGTGGGACATTCACCAAAACGTTTTACCACCGCTCACAGGAGCGTTTTGCACTGCCGAAAAACTGCTCGCAATAACTTTTACAAAGATAACGTGGCTGTCCCCTACAAGAATCCAACGGATAAGCGAATTTTGCATAATTTGGCTAACGGTTCGAAAGGAAGAATGCCGTATGATTGGCTCTACTTTGATTTGGTAAAAAATGTTAGCAGGGAAAAGACATTTCATGCCTGCCAAATTCCGCAAAGGTTGGCGGAAACACTGATGTTATCCTGCACAATGCCGAAAGACATTGTATTGATTCTTTTTGGTGGCAGCGGTTCTGAAATTGATGTAGCCAAATCCCTCGGTCGCTATTTCATATCGGCCGAGATTGACAAAAAGTACTACGATATCATAATGGCTCGGCTAAAACACGGAACTATTAAAGAAGAACATCGCTTAAAACTTAGAAATGGTGCATGCAGCGATGACAAAGCCGAACCCGTGCTTTGGGGCTGGCGGTAATCTTTGGTTATAATACAACCGCCGCCGCATTTGACGGCATTAAATAAACTGAAAATTTAAAGTGTAGAACTCAAAGCCAAAACTCAAATCTTCATCCGCCGCAGGCGGACATAAAACTTTTGGATTTTACGCTATGGTTTTGCACTTTACACTTTGATTTTTGCATTACTTTGAAATCGGTGTCTAAATTTTCTCTGTTTTCTTCGCGCTCTCTGTGGTGAAAAACCATTTTTAATCTGCATTAATCAGCGTTTAAAACCTTTTGTGAATTATGCGCCTTTTCGTGGCCTGAATCCGCAATCAAAAATCCGAAATCCGAAATTTGCAATCCGTTTTTGGTCTTTCGTCTTGCGCCTTGTGTCTTGGGTCTTGTATCTGCGTTTTTAGCTTAAACACGCAGCGTAGCGCAGGGCTCGTTTCGGAAACGAACCTGGCCGCCTTAAAATCCTTGTCTAAGTGTGTCTAACTGTGCCCATCTGTGTTTTTATCGTAAAAATGAGGGTCAACCGCCTCCACTGGCCAAAAATGTTACAAAAAGTGATAAAAACTGCAAAAACCAGCAAAAAACCGTTCAAAACAGCGTAAAAACCCCCTATTTCCCGTAAAAATCGCAAAATTTCCGTTCAAAACCAGCGATTTTCAGGTAAAAGGTAATTTTCATCCCTGTGGTTGTTTACCCCCTCCATCGGTCTTTTCATTCTGCATTCTCTATTCTGTGTTCAAATCCACAATCTGCAATCCGCAAACGTCTCCTGAACGAAGTCGAAGTATCGAAAATCGTCCACCTTCTGCCCGCCGGCTGTGGGCTTTCAAGCCAAAAACTATGCCTTATGAGTTTACAGCGCCACTTTCACCGCCCTGGACCGATGATTTCTTTCCGTCTGCGACCCGTCAACCGCCAGCGATACCATTTCAATAGCGACTAACTCATTGTCGTTTCGCACGGCCATCGGAAGATAATAATATATATCGTCCCTTGTGTTAATCATAACCGGTATTTGCCCTATTACGCTTCGCGTCCCAATCTTATAAATAAGGTTTTCCCTCGGCACGAGCATCGGCATCGACTTTGGCGCCTCGCCGTGCTTCTCCGCAAAAACATACTCCCCGTCCTGGCTTAATCTCGCGTTAAATATCTGCCCAAGCTGCTCCGACAGTTCGCCATATTCCACGACCGTCCCGTCCTGCTTCATTCCGCTTAGCAGAAACCGCCCGCACTTTTGGCCCTCAAGCTTCCTGTATTTGATAAAACGCAGCTCCCCGTTGCGCGCTAAAGCTAAATTTGATACGGTCATATCATTTGGGATTTTAACCAGTGTCTCGTGTCGCCCCGTGTGCGTATCGAATTTCAAAATCTCTCTCCCCTTATCCGTCGGAACGCACACGCAGGCATTGTTCCACCAGGATATATTCTTCTTGTAAGAAACATTTTTCAATCGCCTGCTCTTTCCGTTTGTGATTTCAGCGATTACCATCGGCTCCCGCGCCGCCCCTGAAGCAACGTCCGCTACGAAGATTGATACTCGCCCTGATTTGGAATTCTTTTTTTCATCGCCCGCCTGCACAAGAAAAGCTATTTCCTTCCCGTTTGGCGACCACGCGCACGCGTGAATAACGCTTAGGTTAAACTCGGGTTCCCAAAGGACGTTGAAGCTATCCGGCCGGCCTGCCCGGGTGATATATAAACTCGTTTCGCCGGGCGCACCCGCGACAAACGCCGCCTGGTCGTTCACCGGTGAAAAACCGACCCAGGAGCAAACTCCTTCATCCGGCTGACCTATTGCATCCGTTACAAGGGGCTTCTGCGAATCACCGTTGCCGTTGCCGCTGTTGGTTTCTCCCCCTTTCGCCCATCCCGCAAATGCAAATGCTGCCCCCGCGACTACCGCCCCCTCTATAAATTCCCTCCTTGTCGGCTTCGCTTTTCTCTTCATTTTACACCGTTCCTTTCCCATCTTTTGCCTCTTGTCGAAATCGCCGCCGGGTTCTGCCGGTTCATTCATTTACGCACCAATTCGCTAAAATACACGAAATATCCCCGCTCGGGCAATCCACGTCCGCGTTTATACATTTATTAACGTAGGTGCACCAGTCATCCTCTTCACATACGTTTCCGTCGCAGGTATTAAAATCGCATGTGTTTGTCCCGCAAGTATCGCTCAGGCAGGTATCGCCCTCACAGACGTTTGTTGTGCAAACATCGTCCTGCTCGCAAATGTTGGTCCTGCAGCTGTTGTTCCCGTGACAGGTATTATTTTCAATGCAGGCGTTATATTTGCAGGTATTATTTGAATAGCAATTGTTGCTTTCAAGACAGATGTCCGTGTCGCACGAGGCGTTGCAGCCGTTGCAGGCGTTGCAGGTGTTGCAGGGCCGGCACGGGCACGCCTCGACCTCCCTGGAAAACGCCGCCAGAATCGCCCCGACGCCGGTTATCTGCATACCCAGCCGTCTCAAAAACCTCCTCCTGCTCAAACCCGTCGCCTTATAGCTTTCGAGCAAACATTCGGCAATGCTCTTGTTTCTCCGGCTCATTTGTCGCCTCCCTTGCGTTTTGCCGTCTTGTAATACGTTTTCATAAACAACGGATTTCTCTCCGCTAAAAGCTTGTCGTGAAACCGAATAACCCGCTCCGCCAGCGTAACCATCAAATCGCATCCACGCCGGTGTCTCTCGAATATCGACCCCGTATCTTCGAGGTCTTCCGCAGGACAACCCCCTGAGCATAAAAATAACGCCTCGCAATCTCTGCAACGCTCCATCCGCTCGGCCGTTCTGTGCTCAGTTATCGCGCTGCGGGCGCTGTAATTAAAATTCGGCTCGTAAATAGACCCCAGCCGCCACTCCTTTTCCGTCCTTTTGCTCCATCGATGACAAGGCCATATATCGCCATTAACGTCGATTAAAACCATTCCCCTCCCTGCCCCGCAAACGGGGTCGCCCAATCTCGGCTTTTTCCCGCTCGCCAGCGCCTTGCACCCCTCGTCAAAATATTTTACCCTGATATACCTGCCTTCTCGGAAGTGCTCCGTCATACGATTGCTGATAATCTCGAATTGTCTGCCAAACTCCTCCCTCGCCCGTCCGTCCCATTCCGGCAGGGCGCCCGGAACAAATGCGACGCTCCCGTAACCCAGCCCCAGCAGGTATTCAAAACTTTGCGAAAGATACTCGACCGTATCAGGTAATACCGTCGCCCTGGCCGTCGTTTGGGGCCTCAGCTCAAGTATCCTCGGCAGGTTCCGTTCCAGCAGATGCGAGCTTCCCATTCCGTTGCGAAAATGCCTGTGACGGTCATGAACAACGGGAACGCCGTCTATCGACGTATGAAAACCGATTCCCCACTTCCTCCAGAATTCAATAATCTCATCCGACATTATCGTCCCGTTGGTGGTTATCCCGAAATGAATCGCCTTGTTGTGCTGATACGCCCTTCGTTTCGCGAATGGCACAAGCTTCTTTATCAAATCGAACCTCAACAACGGCTCTCCCCCTATTAAACTCACTAAAAGCCGTCTGGCGTTCTGGCTTGCGAAAATCAACCAGCATATTGCGTCCTGCGCCGTCTCTAACGACATATCTGCGTCGTTTTTTTCCTTGAAACAGTAATCGCAGGCGAGGTTGCACCTGACCGTTACGTCAAGGTCGATGGAGCTTATCGCCATTCCCACAACGGGTAGTGAATCGCTGCAGAGCAGCTTGTCCGGCTTTAACCGCCTGCTTTCCCTGACCTCGCAGCCGTCTTTGCCGCCTGCTGACATCAGGACGCTGCCTCCGGCATCTTTCCATTATGCTTATGCATATATTCCCTGATTTCAAGACACTCCCTTGCAATGCGGCGCATAAACGTCTTTTGAAAAACACACCACGCCTCCGCTATAACCTTATATTGCCGCTTGTTCTCCCTCGGCGAAGAGTCAATCCCGCCGCAGATATGTTTCCAGACGCAATCTCTGCATCTGCCATACATTGTAATGCCGTGTTCCCCCGGCGTGAATGCAAACCGCCTGAACGGCAATAGCGCCCCCTCCGCATTTACACTGTATTTCATACATTGTGAATTAGCCGTCCCCGCCAGCCGTTCCTCTATATAGCTAATCGGCTCATCGAGATAATCCCCCAGCATCCGGTCCTCAAGCAGAAACTCCACTACGTCCCCAAAACCGTTTACTCCATCGCTCGGAATATCGGCGTAACAGTTAAACCTCGGCGAGAAGAAATATGGCAGGATTCCAATTCCCGACAACTTGTTATGCCTTAGCGCACTCCTAAGGACCTCCGCGACAACCTCCTTTCTCTCCCCGGCCCAGTAAAACAATACCGGCGCCCGCAGCCCATACTCTGACATCGTCCTCAAAATGCCTTTTGCGTCGCCGTTACTTTCTCCAGCGTAGCCCAATGCCGGCCCGAAAACGTATCTGACTTTAATTCTGTTCCTCGCTAACCAATCCTTCTGTTTCTCATCCGGCTGCGAAAACTCTCCGTCTATCGCCAGGCCCGCGACTGTTTTTTTCCTGTCAAACCCGCTAAAAACCTCTTCTACGTACTTACGCAGGCCTTCCCACTCGAAAACCCTTGGCCCGCCGTCAATGTTCATCTGGACATATCTTCGCCCGCCTGCTTCCGGTTTATCCGCCGCGGCGGACTCAATTCGCCTCAACGCCATCCTCGCCGAAGCCGCCGGAATTTCAGGATAACGCAAATGAATCCTGACGGGCACGTTCCGCCTCGCTCCTCTCTTCTTGTTAAGTCCCGCCAATAGACAATCCATATTCCCTTCCGTGAAAACCTTCGCGTCCCTTCCCTTCGCCTCAATCACAAAAGTCGTCCCCGCCTTCGTAACAACCACCGGCAGCCCGAGATTGTCTTCGAGCCCCTGCTCTAACCGCGACTCACCTTTGATTCGATAATCAACTTCCATTAAAATCAAAAAAAACAGTGTAAAATCAGTGTTTAAAAAAATCTTGTCAATTCGTGTTTTTTATTTCCGCCAGCCGTTCCTTCACCTCTTTACGCCGTTCATCATTCGGCAACGCCGCTCTTACAAACCTCTCATAATTCTTTTTCGCCGCCCCCACATCGCCCATCCCGTCGTATGCCCGCGCCAGCTCGTAAAACACGTCCCTCGGACATCGCTCATCGCCGACAATTTTCCTGTATTGCTCAAAACACCTGATAGAATCCTCCCGATTATTTCTCCCGGCGTATAAATATCCGAGCTCACGCCAACTGTCCTTGGCAAGCGGAAAATCCCCGCTCTCCCCCAAAAGCCGCTCGTATGCCTCTATCGCCTTTGATGTCGTCTCCTCATTCGCTATATCGCCTCGTTTGCCCAATTTATCATAGCATTGCCCAATCATAAATAGCGACTTCTGCCTGTAGCCGCTGAATGCCGCGAAAGCATACTGTGGATATCCGTCACAGGCCCTTTTATAAAATTCTATCGCCTCCTCGTATTGTTCCAGTTCATTACTCACGTCGCCGACCCAGCAGCACGCCTCAGGCGTTGCCCACGATACAGGCAGTTCATCAGCGGTAATCTTGAACACCTTCCTGGCCTTTTCCAAAGCACCTGTTGAATCCTTTTGCCCATAATACTCCTCGCCAATCCTCGACACCGCAAATCCCAGTTCGTTGTGCCCGCGAAAATCGCGAATCATTTTATCCAATGCCTCGTCGGCCTTGTCGTAATCTTTCTTCTTGACAAGCGATAGTATCGCAATTTTCGCCAGACGCAGCTTTGCCCCGCTCGCGGACCCGCTTTTCGGGAATTTGCTCGTTATAAACTCAAATCCCGCTTTTGCCTCTTCGAACTTGTTAGCTCTGTCATATCTTTCCGTTATCCAGTAAAACGCCCACGGGAAATTCGGCTCTCCCTCGAAATTATGAACAAATTTATCAAGCTCCTTCTTTGCCTGGTCATAATCCTCAGCTACAATCAAAGACATAATCTCCGCCTTCGCCGCTCCAAACTTCGCATTCCCGGCGTATGCGCTGTCGGCAAAATTTTGCGTTATCCGCCGATATGTCTGCCTGGCATCCTCGAACCTGTCTATTCGCTCGAACCTCTCCGCAATCCAGAAAATCGCATCCGCCGTCTCCTCCTTTCCCGAGAAATCCTTCTCCAGCTTATCAATGGCTTCCTTTGCCTTCTCAAATTCCTGTGCCAGGATAAGTTCCTTGATTTGCGCCCTCTCTTTTCCCAATCTCGCCCTGATTCCCCACTGGCTTTGAGGATTGTTCTGAATTATCCGCCGGCAAATCCGTTTGGCCTCATCGAACCTGTCTAATCGCTCGAATCGCTCCGCTATCCTGTATTGCGTCTCCGCCAGCCCTTCATCGCCTGCAAAATCCCTCTCTATCCTCTCCGCCCTCGCCCTTGCTTCGGCGAACTGACCCGCTTCTATCAGCCGATATACGTTCTCGCCCGCCATCTCTAATTTTCCTCCAGTTTCAGCTAAACAGACGGCGCATAAACCGACTGATAACGCCAGACAAACTATCGTCTTTTTGCCGCACATTATCGTTCCTCCTTTGAACGCACGATTTTTCGCATAGATTTTACCTAATGTGGAGCGCAGAATTGCTGATTCACCCTCCTGAAGGAAATCATTTGCGTGTATGGTTCTCTCATCATAAAGCAAACGCCCTGTTCAGAAAAACCACCTTGACGTATATGAAAATATTTGCTCTTCCCCCTGTCAACAGGAAAAATCCTGATTTTTAAAAAAATTCACTTTTTCAATGGAGATTGGGAGTTGAATATTCGGCGTTTCCTTCCCTCTGAACGCCGCCGTGGACCTTTTCTTAATTCATAACAAAACCGCGTTCATTACTCTGCGGATTGCAGCCAGTCCTCTGCCAATATGGCAAAGTCGTAAAAATCAACGGCACAATCGCCGTCCACGTCGCCATCAAGCAGGCACTGGAAAATCGTAAAAACGGCGTTGCTCGTATCGAAAACGGCCAGGTCGGCGGTATCAACGACACGAACTCGGCACTGTGAGGAACTAACCATCGGCACAAACCATTCGTAGCTGCCGGTGTTGCCGGTATTACGAGGATAAACGGCCGTCCACGTCTGCCCATTATCAAGCGAGAACTCGATTGTTACATCCGCCACTGTGCCCGTTGTCTGCCAGGTTATCGGCCATAGGGCGCCGGTTGCTATATTCTCAGAACCGTTCGGAGACGTCAAAGTCAAGCTCCCCGGCTGGGCCGCCACGGTTCGCAATAAATTGAAATTTTGATTCCCCCACAAATTCGGCGCCCCGAATGTGCTTAGGTCCTTGCCGTCATCGTAGTCAGCCGAGGTCGGTGTAACGGATGCGCTCGGGTCCGCCTCGAGCCTGAATATCTCTGTATCCCCTATTCCGCTTGTCGGGCTTACTCCCTCTCCCGCCGGGCCGAACTTTACAGTCCCGTTGGCGTCCCTTATCCGAAGCTGCCAGTCGTTGCTGCTGACCACGAAATTCGACGCCGTTATATATGCCCCGCTTGCGCTTCCGCTGGCCTGAACGTTTATCCACCAGTCGCCCGCCGCGGGATTATAGTTTATGTCGCTGGCCACGTCCTCCGATACCGTTATTATTGTGCCGCTTCTCAGGTCAGACCAGATACTGTGATTGCTCAGCGTTAACGTTTCAGAAAACGCCCCCCCTCCATAAAGGTCTAATCGCCACCCGCGCATATCTAAGTGGTCGGTTATGACTGCCATTTCGAACCAGTCGCCGCCGTTGCCCTCGACCCTGCCAAACCAGGTATCGCCCGCCCTGCCCCCGTCGTCGTCTGCCGAGGCGTTGCCGCCATTAAGATATAAACCGCCGCCGACCGCGTTATATTCGTTCAAAATGACGTCTGCCGCGAAAACCGTGCAGACGCTTATGAAAACAAAAAACAACCCTGAAAATACCTTGACCATGTTAATTTTCCACCACCCTTTGTTCCTGGCCTCCCTGCGGCTTTTTTCATCCGGTTACGTCAGTTATTAGTATATCAGCTTCATCCCTGAATTTCAACCATTTTCCGCCTCCTTTCGGCCTAAATCCTGCTAACCTCCAATCCTGAACAATGATATGTTCTCGAAATCATAAATCATAAATAAAAGTTTCCCCACGTTCATAAATTTCGTAAAATACCTCCCTTATCAATTGTCTAAATGGATATGCCTATGGCAACCGACCTGACGAAACTAAGCGATGCTGAGCTTTTGGAACGCGCCGCCGCCGGCGAAGATGACGCATTCCGCGAAATCGTTGACCGCTACAAAAACGGCCTATACGCTTTCTTACGCAATTTCCTAAACCAGACCGACCTCATCGACGACGTCTTCCAGGAAACGTTTTTACAGCTTTTCACCAGCCAGTCCAGCTTCGACCCATCCCGCCCCCTGCGACCCTGGCTATACACGATTGCCGCCAACAAGGCCAAAGACGCCCTCCGTAAGCTCCATCGCACCGCCGCCGTGCAAATCGGCACTATGACCGAGTCCGAGGATATGTCCTTCGGCGATATGCTTAACGTCCTCAGCTCCGAGGATGAGCGACCCTTTGAGGGCCTCGAAAGAGACGAAACCGCCGCCAACGTGCGTCGGATTATAGCGGATATGCCGGATAATCTGAGAGAAATTTTGGTTTTGGCCTATTTTAACAAATTTTCCTACAAACAAATGAGCGACATTTTAAGTATTCCTATTGGCACGGTTAAAAGTCGGCTGCATACGGCCGTCGGTAAATTCGCTAAAGAGTGGAAAACAGTGGTAAGGAGTAAAAAATCGCAATGATTCCGTTAAATGACCAGCAAAAGCAGCTTATTTTCGATTACTGCTTTGGCCTGACCTCCGAACTCGAAAACGCTCAAATCCAGGAACTTATCTTCTCAAACGAACAAGCCGCCCGCATTGCCCAAGCAATAAAAGCCGCATTATCGCCCCTCGATTTATTAACCCCCAAACAATGCCCTGAGGAGCTTGCCGAGGGCACTATATGGCGGGCTAAACAAACTATGCGAACCAGCCAGTTACGACTCACTGAGCTTATTACCGCCGAGCAAAGCCGTAAACCCAGTGCCGGCGAGAGGTTATGGCGAGGCCTTTTTGGCCGACTCGCGACCGCCGCCATTTTTGTTATCGTAGGCAGCGCACTAATTACTGGAGGCCGTCTGGCATCGAATTACGCCCATCAAAGGTATTGGCAGACCAAATGTGCCGCTAACTTAGGCGGCTTGTTTACCTCCCTTAGCAACTACCAGAACGACAATGATGGCCAGTTGCCCTCCATAGCGGCGCCCCCCGGAAGCCCCTGGTACCGAATCGGCGACCAGGGTTCTGAGAACGTGTCGAATACGCGGAGAATGTGGCTTTTAGCCAAGCACGGATATGCCCAGCCGGAAGATTTCATTTGTCCTGCCAATCGAATCCAAAAAGTATTTCCCGCCAATCCCGAACAGCTAAACGACTTCCCCGACAGGACGTTTGTATCATACAGCTTCAGAATAAGATGTCCGAAATCGGCGCCGACCGACTTCGGCAAACGGGTAGTGATTTCCGACCTTAACCCATTATTCGAGAAAATCATACCGACGCCAACGGGCTTTATGATAATCCTGAACAATGACATGCTCACTAAAAACAGCCCAAATCACGCTGGCAGGGGTCAAAACGTCCTGTTCTGTGACGGCTCCGTCCAGTTTGTCAGGTCTCGTCACGTTGACGTATCTATGGACGACATCTTCACCCTTCAGGATATCAGCTGCTACGAAGGCGTAGAGCTGCCCGCCACTGAAACCGACGCCTTCTTAGCCCCGTAAAACTCCCAAAAGGAATGTAAATTTCAAGCGGATATTCCTCATCGTTTGCCCTGTTCTGAACCTAAGCCGATTGAATACCGGGCAACGGGTCTTTTTTCCTGTAAACCATTCTCTGGAAGACGGCTATAATCTCGCCCTGCTCGTTTTTAACATCGATACTTTATGTTGCCGGCTATTGAAATTTGTAAATGGATTTTATAAAATGCCGTGCCTCGGCTTGGCCGTGGAAAAAACAGGAATCAAAATGTTGTGCTATGGAGAACGGTCGTAATGAGAACTAAAATTGCAATTGGCGTTTTGTTTGTAATGGCCTGGGGAGGAATCTGCTTTGCCGACGTCGGGTCGGCTCCTTTGAAAGAAAACGACGAACTGAGGGCAAGAATTGAAAAACTCGAAAAAGAGCTTGCAGAACTGAAAAAAATCGTTTCTCGGCAGGCCGAAAAAGCAAAACTTCAGGAACCAGCCAAAGCGGAGCCGGACATCGCCAAACCAACTCCCGAAAAAAAACCTATGCTTTCCGGTCTGGACGTGGAGATTTACGGTCGGCTGAAACTCGACGCCGCATACGACTCGTCACGGATACTCAACGGCAACTTCGCACAATGGGTCGAGCCGGAAAACCGCAATAAAACCGACAACCAGTTCAATATGACCGCAAACGAATCCCGGCTCGGCTTGTGGATATACGGGCCAAAAAATGAGGACTTGCAAACCTCCGGCCGCGTCGAAATCGACTTTTACGGCGGCGGCGCCGAAAACAAATCCAACCCGATGTTGCGGCGCGCATATATGAACCTTGTCTGGCCGCAGGAAAAATTCAGCATATTGGCCGGGCAAACATCGGATGTAATATCCCCATTGTTTCCCTATACACTGAATTACTCGGTCGGCTGGTGGGCAGGCAACATCGGTTACCGTCGGCCGCAAATTCGGCTGACGAAAACTTATCCCCTCGGCCCGGATACCAACCTGAAACTGGAAGGCGCGATTGCCAGAACAATAGGACAGACCGGAACCTTTACCCCCGGAGACGCCGGAGAAGACGCAGGCATACCGAGTTTCCAGGTCAGGACAAGCGTAACGTTTCCCTGGTGCGGTTATAAGCCGATGACGCTCGGCATTTCCGGTCACTGGGCAAAAGAGGAATTCGACACCGATGCCAACGACAAGCACGATAAATTCGACAGTTGGTCGCTGAATCTGGATTTGACTCAGCCCGTGAATGAGTGGCTGACAATAAAAGGCGAGATGTTCTGCGGTGAGAACTTGAGTGCATATCTCGGCGGAATCGGCCAGGGCGTCCGGAACGTCGGGACCTCTGCGGCGCCAATACTTGATGAGGAGATAGCCGGCACGGGCGGCTGGGTCGCGGCGGAGCTGGGCCCCTGGGACAAGCTGAGTTTCAACGTCGGCTTAGGCATCGACGACCCCAGGAACAATGACCTGAGCAGCGTGACCAACAGCAATCGGCAATACAACCGGATGGTGTTCGGCAACGTGATTTATTCGGTGGACAAGAACGCCAGGATTGGTTTTGAGCTGTCTCAGTGGCACACGAAATATGAGAATATGGGCGACGCGGATAGTATCCGGGCACAGACGTCGTTTATATACGAATTTTAACTTTTTTTCGCGGGACAGGAGAACAGGCAATACTCAAGACCGCGGAAATCTGCTGCTGGGCCGCGATGTTCACGGGCTGCCGCGTCTAAAATCAGAGGTTCACAGTATAGCCCGGCAGAATATCTCCATCGAACCGCCGCAGTCGGAGGAGCAAAGCTTGCCCGCCTCAGTGTCAGCGAAGGAGGGCAATCCCAATGCCTGTTTGAACTTTCGGTTTCGATTACCTTTGTATTCGCGCCGAACCGCCCGTGGCAAATGCCTTCACCTGCTCTATCGTTACCATTGTCGTATCGCCCGGCGTAGTCGTCAAAAGCGCCCCGTGCGCCCATCCGAGCTTTACAGCATCCGAAGGCGTCTGGCCCGTCAGGAGTCCGTAGAAAAAGCCCGACGCGTAGCCGTCCCCCCCGCCGACGCGGTCAATCACGTCAAGCTCGGCCGTCGGCGCCGTATGGGCCGTCCCGTCTATCCAGGCCACCGCGCTCCAGCTATGTCGGCTGGCCGAATGCACCTCGCGCAGCGTCGTCGCCACGACCTTAATCTGCGGGTGTTTTTTTACGACCTTATCAATCATCCCGATGAAAACGCTCGAATCCAGCTTTGACTTCGCCGCCACTTCCGGCCCCGGTATCCCTAATCCCATCTGCAAATCCTCTTCATTTCCGACGAGCACATCGACGTTTTTCACGATGCGGTCTAATACTTCGACCGCCCGCTCGTGTCCGCCGGATATATTCCATAGTTTGGCACGGTAGTTGAGGTCGAACGATACGATTGCCCCCGCCTTCTTTGCCGCCTGCATACCCTCGATAATCACTTCCGAAGTCGTCGGCGATAGAGCCGCGAAAATCCCGCCGCTGTGAAACCAGCGCACCCCGCCCGCAAAGAGCGCCTTCCAGTCGAAATCGCCGGGCTTCAACTGTGCCGCCGCCTCGTTGCAGCGATTGTAGAATACCACCGGCGCCCGCACGCCGCTGCCTCGGTCGCTATAGACGGTGGCCATATTAGGCCCCTGCACGCCGTCGTGCTTGAAATGCTTATAAAAAGGCCGCACCCCCATCGCGCGGACCCGCTGGCCGATTAAATCGCCGATTGGGTAATCCACGATGGCCGTCGCTATGCCGGTATTGAGTCCGAAGCAGTCCGACAGGTTCGCCGCCACGTTAAATTCCCCGCCGCTGACGTGCACGTCAAAATGAGTCGCTTTTTTGAACGGCACAACGCCCGGGTCCAGCCGGTGCACCATCGCCCCTAACGATACCAGGTCCAGTTCACCCTTTTCAGGAATATTCAACCCGTACTTCATTTCATTTTCCTTTCCGCTTTTATGATACAATCATCGTAACTTTATAACCGAATGCTTTATTTTAATCATGGTTTTCGCGGATTTCCACAGATTTTCCGAAGCGGGCGTATGGCTCACTTCGCTCAGCAGCAAAGACCTGTTGCGGCATAGCCACGATGCTGTTTATCGAGACAAAGCCGGAAATGAGATTCACAGAAGATAAACATCGCGTCCGGGCAAATTGTTGAATTACCCTTAAATCCCTGTTATTTTGGGGTCAGTTTAATGCTATCGGTCTTTAGAGGGCAAATGAATTGAAAATTGTTGTCGCGATGGATTCGTTCAAATCGTGCCTCAGCGCAACCGATGCCTGTAAGATTATAAAGGATGCCTTACAGTCGATATATCCCGACTTTGAGGTTATTAGTATCCCGATGGCCGACGGCGGAGAAGGAACGGCACAGGCGATGATGGCAGCCCGAGGGGGAAAATGGCTCGAAAGACAGGTTACAGGCCCACTGCCGGAAATGCAGGTAAAGGCCGGATTCGCGTTTTTTCCCGATACGAAGACGGCCCTTGTGGAAATGTCAAAGGCAAGCGGCCTGGAATTATTGACTCCCAAGCAGGCCAACCCACTCAAAACAACAACATTCGGGACGGGCCAGCTCATCCGGGGGGCTGCTGACTACGGCGCAGACAGGATTTTGTTAGCGGTCGGCGGAAGCGCAACCGTCGATGGCGGGGTCGGCGCGGCACAGGCGCTGGGCTGGAAGTTCTTAGATTCAGAGGGTGAACAAATAGGTCTCGGAGGAGGACAACTGGAACATATTGCTAAAATTATAAGGCCTGACGGGCTGGATTTGCCGGAGTTAGAGGTGCTTTGCGACGTTAACAATCCGCTTATCGGCCCAAACGGGGCGGCACGGGTATTTGGGCCGCAAAAGGGGGCTGCCCCTGAAATGGTCGAACAACTCGACGCTGGATTAAAGCATCTGGCCGAGGTTGTGAAACAGCAATTGGGAAAACAAATCGCTCAAATCCCCGGCGGCGGAGCCGCGGGAGGGTTATCTGCGGGGGCGTTCGCTTTTATGGACGCTCGGTTAGTCAGCGGCATCGAGACGATTATACGCGAGACCGGCCTGACGGAAGAAATCAAAGACGCCGACTGGGTCATTACAGGCGAGGGGCGATTCGATTCACAATCCTTGCGAGGTAAAGTTGTCTCCGGCGTAGCGAAAGCAGCCAGACAAGACAGGGCAAAGGTTGTGGTTATAGCCGGAAGGGTAGCACTGCCGGAACAAGAGTGGCGGGATTTCGGGATTACTGAAGCAATTGGGTTGTCGAATGAAACGACAAATCTTGCGGACGCCATCGCCAACGTTCGGTCCTTATTAGCAAAGGCGGTTAAAAATTTAGCCACAGAGTTTTTTGATTACGGATTTTAGATTGCGGATTTTTCGCGTTTTTTGTTCAAATTAGCGCGTTTTTGAGCGGTTTTTATCAAGTTTGAGTCAGCTTTTAACAGTTTTTGCTGTTTTTAAAGAATTTTTGACAATTAGAGGTTAAACTGCGCGAATAAACCTCATTTCTAAGCTCAAAACGCAAGAATGCAAAAGAATGCAAAAGAATGCAAAGGTTTTGAGACGGGTAAACCTGGCGAAATTCATTTCCGAAACGGGCTTTACGCAACGCTACGTATCGCTGATTTGCCAAATGGGCCTGGCCATTCTTTACGAGAGGGGAGAGCGTCGGACGAATGTTTTGATAGCATGCCCCTCCCTGCTAAAATTCAGACGCCGGCTCCAGCCACTCCTGCGATATAGTTTGCAATTGGCTTATCTGCCCGAGCGAATTGAGCTCCCCGCGAACATCTGCGTTTTCATTATATGTCAGCGCCTTGCCGTACAGTTCGACGGCTTTATCCAAATTGCCATTTTGCCTGGCACTTCTTGCCTGCGACAAACACAAGTTGTACCGGCACATTCTTACCCTGCTTTCCACACGCGGATTTTTGTTGATTTCCAGCGCTTTCTCATAAATTGCGATGGCTGCTTCCCATTGATTATTTCCCTCCAGCAATACGGCTTCTCTGTATAATTGTGAAAATGTCTTTCTCTTACCTGTTTTCTCCGTCCCGGTCTTAGCTTGTATTTTTTTGACTATGCCGTTTTGTATTTTTGAACCTGTTAGGCCTGACGGCATTCTGGTTTTTAGGTATAAATAGCCCGTTACCGATCCCAAAATGATAATTAATACAGAACCCCATGCTATTATTGATAATTTAGGCCTTGACGGGGTATCTACTGTTTTTTCATGAATTAAATTTACTGTCCCAACAGGTGCCTGGCGATTTCTCTGTGTCAGGTTTAACTGCACGGGAGATTTCCTTTGCTGCTGCCGTTCATCGGCGCTGACTTTTTTCAAAGCATCCCCGTATTCCCAGCCCTGTTGTAATGCCCTTTTCCTTTCTGCAGCCGGCGTTTCGCTATTACGACGCAATTCATTTACTGCAGCAGCATGTTTTGCCTCTGTCTCTGTAATCTTCGCTTCAAGCTGCTTTATTTTTCTCTCATAGTCCACCATCTGTTGCTCCGCTTGTTTGCTGACTTGTGCCTGGGCTTTATTCAGCAATTCGCAATATTTTTGTTTTACCTGTTCGGTATCAGCTTTAAGCTTATTTATGGCCTCTTCATGTTCCCTGCTTTGCTGTAATGTTTTTTCCTTTTCCGCTGCCAGCGCCTCGGCATTACGATGCGATTCACTCATAGCAGCAGCAAGTTTCGATTCTGCCTCTGCGATATTGGCTTTAAGCTGATTTATTTTTCTCTCATAATCTGCCTGCTGTTGTTCCGCTTGTTCTCTGGCCTGCGTCTGGGCACGGCTTAATGCCTCTGCGAGTGTTTGCTTTTGCATTTCGGCATCGGCCGTCAGCTTTTTTATAGTATCTTCATAGGATTTGCTTTTCTGCAGCCCCTTTTCTTTTTCCGCAGTCAGCGCCCTTGCACTGTTCTCCGCCTCGCTTACGGCAGCGGCAAGTTTTTCTTGTGTCCGGGCAATTATTGCTTCATGCTGCTTAATTGTCTCCTCGTAGTCCGCCAGCAATTGCCCTGCTTGTTTGCCGTCCTGGGCATGGGCTTTACTTAGCAATTCGATATGTTTTTGCTTTTCCTGTTCGGCGTCGGCTCTAAGCTTATTTAAGGCCTCTTCAAGCTCCCTGTTTCGCTGTAACGCCTTTTCTTTTTCCGCAGTCAGCGCCTCGATATCACGCTTTGCTTCACTTAAAGCAGCGGCAAGTTTTTCTTGTGTCTGGTCAATTATAGCTTCATGCTGTTTTATCTTCTCCTCGTAGTCCACCAGCAGCTGCTCCGTTTGTCTGCTGTCTGGCGCCAGGGCTTTACTTAACATTTCGGTTTGTTTTTGTTTTTCCTGTTCGGCGTCAGCTTTAAGCTTATTTACGGCCTCTTCAAGCTCCCTGCTTTGCTGCAACGCCTTTTCCTTTTCTGAAGATAGCGACTCGGTATTGCGATTTATCTGCCCCAGAGCAGCGGCTGCAGCAAGTTCGGTATCCTCAATTTTTGCTTTAAGCTGAACTATTTTTTCCTCATAATCCGCCAGCTGCTGCTCGGCTTGTTCCCTGACTTGTGAACGGGCTTTACTGAGCATTTCGTCATGCTTTTGTTTTTCCTGTTCGGCTTCAGCTATAAGCTTATTTATGGCCTCTTCATGCTCCCTGCTTTGCTGTAACGCCTTTTCCTTTTCCGAAACAAGCGCCTCGGTTTTCCGATTTGCCTCGCTCACTGCAGTAGCAAGTTCTGCCTGTGCATCTTCAATCTTTGTTTGAAGCTGCCTCGTTTTTTCCTCGTAATCAGCCCGCAGTTGCTCCGCTCTTTGCCTGGCTTGTGTCTGTTCCTGGCGCAGCATCTCGGCATGTTTTTGTTTTTCCCTTTCTGCATCAGCCATCAGCTTATTTATGGCTTCTTCAAGCTCCCTGTTCCAGTCATGAGTTCTTTGCTTAAAGTCAGCCAGTGATTTTTCATAGCTGGTATGCCCTGATGCCGTCGTGTCATTCACGATGTCTATACCGGCAGTGATGTCTCGAAGTTCCGTCAACAATTCAACTGCACTATTGTGCCTGAGCTGCGGATTGGCAGAAAGGGATTTCCGTAAAACTTCATTTTGTTTTTCGCTTATACCGGTCAGCCGTCCGGGCTTGTGCTTAAGCTCCTGGAGCTGTCGCCGGTCAAGCCGGCTGAAAGGTTCTTCGGATAAACTCCGGTAGATGCAGGCCGCCAGTGAATATATGTCGCTCTGCGCGGAACAAATTGCATTTTCCAGTTGTTCCGGCGGGGTATAAAAAGAAGGTTTTATATCCTCCTGCGGCAACGACTGAGCAAGAATCTCTTTTATTGCTTTACCAATCGCAAAATTTGCAAGCT
>JAFGDN010000074.1 GCA_016932095.1 Sedimentisphaerales bacterium | reverse complement strand
GGATGACTGAGGCTCTTAATGGTTGCTTCTGGCTTCGCAGGGACTTGTTGGAGATAGACTTATGAAAAAAGCCCTAACTTTGAGAAAAAACCGGCTAAAGGCGGATTATTTTACTTCCACGATTGAATTGTATCCGCCGAAGGGATTCAGTTCCGTTGTTTCGTTATAGGGGTCCTGCTGCCACTGCCCGTCCACGACCAGCCGATACCTGTATTTGCCGGGCGACAGCTTCGCAGATGCCTGCCAGACGCCTGTATCGCCGATTTTTTCCATTTGCATCTTCGTCGGCTGCCAGTCGTTGAAATCGCCGGCAACCTGCACGGATTGCGCCCGCGGATAAAGCGTTACAAAAACCACCGCCTCATTCATCTGGTTGACGCCGTAATAATCGCTGAGCTTGGCGTCTGTCATCGTGAACTTCGGCGAGGTTGTTTGCGGCTTTGTCACAGGAACACGTGCAGCGGCGGGTGTCTGGAGACGGGTTTTCGCCTCCGTTGCCCCCGGCTTCGACCCCATGTGCATCGTTACGGGTTCTTCCTTCGGGGTCTTTGGTTTGGCCGGCTCTATCGTCTTGATTCTCGGTTTTGCCTGTTCGAGCAACTGTTCGGCTGTTGCGCTTATGGATTCCAGTTTCTCAGACAGCGATTCGACAATCTGCCGTCTGTGTTTTTCCGGCTCATACTGCAGGAGCTCTTTTGCCAGCGTCTGGAAGTCGTTGTGACCCTTGCTGGCCGGGTCATATTCGCCGATTGGCTGGCCCAGCGACTGCGCCTCCTTTAGCTTGGTATTGAAATTGACCACGGTCTTGAACATCTTGTCGCCGAAGTGCGTCCTAAGCTCCGACAGTATCTCGCGGGCCATTTTCGTGCGTATGTCGTACATACTGGCCAGGACCTTGACGTTGACGTTCTGTTTGCACCTCTGGCAAAGGACCGCCAGCGTTTCGAGCTGCTTGCTAAGCCCGTGCAGCGAAAAATACCCTGTTTCGACCGGCACAATCACGTCGGTGGCAGCCCTTAACGCGCTGAAAGTAAGCAGTCCCACGGCCGGCGGGCAGTCGATAATAATGAAGTCATACTGGTCCTTGACCGTTTCGAGGACCTTTTTGAGACAGTCCTCGCGTTCGAATACACCCGCCATTTGCTGCTCGTAGGCCGTCAGGTCGATGCTGGCCGGCGCAAGCTCGAGTTTCTCATTTATTTCCCAAAGCACCTCGCCTATACGAATCGGCTCATCTTTTGTAATGCTGATGAGCACGTCGTAGATGCTCTGCTCGATTTGCTCCTCCGGCACGGCAAGCCCCACCGCGCAGTGTGACTGCGGGTCCATATCGACCAGTAGCGTCCGGGCTTCCTGCTCGGCAAGCGCGCTGGCCAGATTAATTGAAACGGTTGTTTTTCCAACTCCGCCTTTTTGATTTACAATAGCTATCGTTCTCATCGTTCCCCAGGCCCCAAAGCGTTACTATTTTCCAAGTCTGTGGCAAGCCCCCAGGTTCATCCTGGGAGTTAGTTATTATCAGCATTAATAAAGACACGCTCATCATTTTTTCGGCTAAACACAGCAGAAAACTTTATCTTTTTATAGGACGGGCCTATAAAAATCGTCCTTAACAGTATTGAAGGCCGGGGCTTATCGCTGCTTGAGGGACAGTGAAAATACCAACGAACAACACTGATTTGCCGTTTTAGCGCCCATTTTCAGGTTTAATAACAGGGTATTTGCTTATTTTAACTCAGCGGGGGACCTGCCCTTCATAGTGTAGCGAAGAAGGGATTTCGAGGGCCTTTTTAACGAAGTCGAGGAATTGTGCGGCGGAGGCGCCGTTTGCCACCTTATGGTCAACCGACAACGTTATATTCATAACCTTGCGAATATTAAGATTGTCGTCATCAGGAACGCAGGCGTCCTTTATCCGGCCTATGCCTAATATCGAGCATTGGCCGGGGACGACTATCGGGATAAATGAATCGATACCATAAGCGCCGAGGTTACTGACCGTTATGCAGCCGCCTTCGAGGTCTTCAGGCGTAAGCTCGTTATCTCCGGCCTTTTCGGAGAGCCGTTTCGTGCAATGAGCTATCTCAATGAGTGTCTTTTTATCGGCGTCTTTAACGACCGGCGCCGCCAGCCCGTCGGGAACAGCAATAGCAAGCCCGATGCCGATTGAATGTGCCAGCCGGATACTGTCGCCTTCGAGCTGGCCGGTCATTATGGGAAATCTCTCCAGCCCTAAAGCTGCCGCCTTTATGACAAAGTCATTGTATGCGACTTTCATTGAGCCGGCCTCGTTGAGTTTTGTCCTGTAAGCAACCAGCTCGGTAACGTCTGCCCTGACGTTGAGATAAAAGCAGGGGATTTCCTGCTTTGAGCGAATCATTTTCTGGGCGGTCAGCTTATGAAACCGGGTCGCGGGTATTCGCCTCCCCTGTTTTGACTGAATTGAGGAAGACGCCGTCTGCTGAATTTTTTCGGCGGATATGACGGGCACGAGCTGCGCAACGGCTGTCTCGGCCGCTAATGACCGGATAAACTCATCGCTTATCTGCTCGTCTTTTTCACCAATAACGAGTAAAGGCGTTTCGACGCGGTAACTCTGGCCTAATTTGGCCATTATGTATTTGACGTAGCCATCCGAGGGCGATTCAATTTCCACTGTCGCCTTGTCGGTCTCGATTTCAAAAAGAACGTCGCCGCTTTTAACGTGGTCGCCGACGGCCGCCTTACAGGCGACAATCGTCCCTTCGTCCATCGTTTCGCCTAAGCGAGGCAATCTGACCTCTTTAGCCATTGCTGTTTCCTGAAAATTATTGAAAACACGGGAATTTTACGGTATTCATAATAAGCAATCAACTTCTCTCTGGAAAACTTATCAGATTAGAGTATAATACCAATGAGGTTAATGCGGGCGTAATTCAGTGGTAGAATGTCGGCTTCCCAAGCCGAATGCCGTGGGTTCGAATCCCATCGCCCGCTTCTTGCTTGCGATTTGCACTAAGGTATATTGACTATTGCCAGTGGTCTGTTCTCGAAATTTTCTCATTTGGGATTTGTCGGTTTTGTAGACACGGTGGGTGTGCATCACTTGTCGAGTATTTGCTCCACTCGACCTTCATCCACATCCATAATATACCGGATGCCTGTAATCCCTGCGGCCTCAGTTGTGAGCGCAGCTATATCATCGCGGGACAGGTGTTCCAGGGAGAATTTCCTGCATCCGGCCATCAGTTGTCGCAATCCCTGGGCGAGCCGTTCGTAGTATGTATATAATCCGAGGGCACCGGCCGGGATTTTCTCAAAATCACCATTGCCGAATTCCTTGCGCAGCGCACTTGCGGTAACGAATATTTCATCTTTTGTTGAGCCGAAACGCTCCACGTAAACCGGAATCTGATGCGCATCAATAGCACGGCCGATTGTCTTGCCTACCATAGCCGCCGCTACCGGGGCACGAGCCATTCCGATGAGCTTCACATACGGAGCGCCGAGTGCTAAGCCTTTAAAAATCAGGTCCTCGAATGTGAAACCTCCCCCGACGGCGATGGCCGGCAAGTATTGGTTCCGGTCCGCGAGCCGCTTAGCGTAATTGTAAAGCATTGAATGCAGATGTATCGGCGGCACGCCCCATTCGTTCATCATCCGCCACGGGCTCATTCCTGTTCCGCCTGAGGCGCCGTCAACGGTCAAAAGGTCCAGCTTAAACTTGGAGCAAAAACTCAGCGCTCGCGCCAAATCCGCCGGCCGATACGCGCCTGTTTTCAGAAAGATATATTTTGCCCCCGCTTTGCGAAGCTCTTCTATTCTTTTGGCGAACGACTCTTCCGTAACCATTCCCACGCGGGAGTGCCGTTCGAATTCCTTGAAGGACCCTTTTTGGAAGGCCTCTATGACAGCCGGGTTTGTCGGGTCGGGCAGCACGATATAACCTCGTTTGTGCAGAAGCTGTGCTTTTTTAAGGTCCCGTATTTTCACTTCTCCACCGATGTTCTTTGCTCCCTGTCCCCATTTGAGTTCCACGCACTCAACGCCAAGCTCGCTTATCGCGTATTCCTGCACGCCCAGCCGTGTATCTTCAACATTTGCCTGAACTATGATTGCCCCGAAACCATTCCTCTGATGCTCGCGGTAAAGCTGCACACGTCTCTTGAGGTCAACAGTGTCAACCACTCGCCCTTTCTCGATAACGGCCTGTACGTCCATTCCGACGACATTTTCTCCAATTGTCAGTCCGGTACCTGCAATCGCCGAGCCGATTGCCAAACCCTCCCAGTTGTTCTTTGCTATATCCGTTGAGCCGATTCCCGATATCAGCCACGGGTATTTGAATTTGATACCTTTATCGTGACCAATTCTGACCTCGAGATTCACGGCGGGGAAAATCGCCTTGTCGCTGTCGGCCTCGATTCCATGCGCTCCAACGCATGTCCCCATTATATTCAGGTGAGAGTAGTCAACTGGGTATTGTTTCTCCGCTGCCGTCGTTATGACACCAAACGGCTGAGGGTAGATAACCTCATGGCCGCGATAGGCGGATTTGCCTATCTCGCACATACCGATGCAGCCGTCAACGCAGGTTACGCACATTCCCGAACTGGGCGTAACCGAACCTTCGGTCCTGTTTTTAGTAAGGGTCGCGGCTGAAGTATTTACTCTTGAAAAAGACATAGTATATTTCTCCTTTAATTATTCCTTTTTTATCTCACAGGCAACACACGGGTCCATATAGCACATTAAATCATCGAAATGGTCTTTCTGAATGCACGGCGGGCTAATATTCGCACAGCCGCCGCATATTGCTTTTTCCGGCTCCGTATAAGTGCATCGAAGCGTGCAGGCCGGACAGACATAAATGCAGCCGCCGCATTGACGGCAGATGTCCGAGGGAATATCGAAAGGTGTTCCAATGCTGCGATTTTGCCCTCTTCCTCTAAAGCCGATGGCTTTTGCCATCATCTGTTCTTCGCACATTCGCACGCATCGGCCGCAAAGTATGCAATCTTCATATTCCTGTCTGAATCGTTGCTGTCTCACATCATACTTCGATGCCAGGTCCTGTATGATTTTCGACTGCGGACATGATGCCAGCAGCAGCTCGATTATCATCATTCTGGCCCGCATCACCCGCTTTGAGGCAGTTCGCACCTTAAGTCCCTGCTCTGCCAGATATGTGCAGGAAGATACGAGCTTGGCATTAGGTCCTTCGCCAATCTCAACAACGCACAGCCGACACGCCCCGTAAGGCGTCAATCCTTCCATATGACACAGCGTTGGGATGGGAAAACCCAAAAATTGCGCCGCCTCAAGGATAGTTGTGCCTTCTTCTACAGATACCTCCAGCCCATTGATTGTTAGTGTTATCATAACTCTTTGTCTCCCATAGCTGCTGGCTGCCTGCAGTCTTGTGTGAATGCCAAGTCGCATCTCAGACACCGTCGTGCTTCGGTCTTTGCCTGCTCTTCCGACAAGGACGCCTCTACTTCATTGAAATTCTTTTTTCGTGCCTTTACGGGCAGCACAGGCGGCACGGCTCTTGTCGCTGTTTCCAATTCCTCCTCGTTGACGGCGGCCGGCTCGACAAATACGGTCGGCAGTTTTAAGCCGGGCGGCTCTGCCAGCGGTTCGCCTCGCAGGTATCTGTCTATAATTCGCGAAACCTTCTTTCCTGCCGCTATCGCGTCGATGACGGTGTTCGGGCCAGTTACAAGGTCACCGCCGGCAAAAACGCCTTTTATATTAGTTTCAAGCGTATGAGGATTGACCTTGACTCTTCCACCCTTGTCAATCTCCAGACCCATTTCGGCGAGGCACAGGCTTTGCGGTCGTTCCCCTATGGCAACGATCAGCGTATCAAGCTTTAACGTAAACTCGGTTCCCGGAACGGGAATGGGTTTACGTCTGCCGGTCGCATCCAGTTCGCCAAGGCGGTTGCGGACGCATTTAATGGCCACAAGACGTCCCTCTTTTGAGTAAATGCTTACCGGGGACACCAATGTCTCCAGCTCCACACCTTCCCTTATTGCCGCTTCGATTTCCTCCTGACGCACATGAATTTTAACTGGTGAAACCAGTGTTTCAATCGTTACTCCTTCTTCGAGGGCCGCTTCGACTTCCTCTTCGTAAGCAGGCATCTCATCGCGTGTGCGCCTGTACAGAAGCGTAACATTGGTAACCTCCTTTTGTCGCAGGGCTACTCGTGCGGCGTCAACCGCGGAGTTACCGCCGCCGACAATCCCGACGTGCCCACGCGCGAGCTGTTCGCCTCTCATGTTGAACGCCTTCAGAAATAGCATTGACGGGTAAACACCTTCAACGTCTTCCCCTTCGAGGTCGAGCCTCCAGCTTTCGTGCGCGCCCATAGCCAGAAATATCGCCTTGAACCCATCCGAGAAAAGCCCCTTGATGTTCATATCTTTTCCCAGCGCCAGACCGTGCTGCAGGATTATATTCTCGTTCATCAGAGTTTTGATTTCTTTTTCGACAATCCGCCTGGGCAGCCGATAGGCAGGCAGTGAACATACGAGCATTCCGCCGGGCTTATCTTCCGCATCAAACACGGTAACTTTATGGCCGAGAAGGGAAAGGCAGTGAGCTGCCGTCAAACCCGCGGGACCGGCACCTATAACCGCAACCGTTTCACCACGGCCTTTTGCACCGGCAGCAATCTTGGGCTTATAAACCGAAGGATCCACCCGGTCGGTTACGAAACGTTTCAAAGGACGTATGGCAATTGATTCTCCACCGCTGACGCCGAGACCGCACCGGTGCTCGCACTTTCGGTCGCAGACTCGGGCACTGGTGGCCGGAAGCGGATTTGCCTCGCGAATAATCTTGTATGCCTGCTCATACTGCCCATGTGCGATAAGAGCCACATAGTGCCACGGTTCCGTATCAACCGGGCAGGCGGCCTGGCATGGCGCACCGACCAGGTTCTTGCAGACATACGCGTCGCATCGCTTATCTTCTATGTGCCGTCGGTATTCCTCACGAAAATATCTAAGCGTGCTCAGCACTGGATTCGAAGCCGTCTGGCCCAGTCCGCACATTGTTGTGTCTTTCACAACATAGGCCAGTTCCTCAAGCAGCTCAAGATGCCCCGGCGTGCCCTTGCCGAGCGTAATATCTTCGAGAATCTCATACATCCGCTGGGTGCCTTTTCGGCACGTAAAGCATTTGCCGCACGATTCATCTTTCAGAAAATTCATGAAGTACCTTGCGACATCCACCATACAGGTGTTCTCATCCATCACTATCATGCCGCCGGAGCCCATTATCGAGCCGGCCTTTGTTAAGCTGTCGTAGCTGATAGGAAGGTCGAACATTGATGCCGGGATGCACCCGCCTGAAGGCCCGCCCGTTTGCACCGCCTTTATCCGTGTTTTTCCGACCGCCCCTCCGCCAATCTCATAAACCACTTCTTTTAACGGCGTTCCAAGTGGCACTTCAACCAGACCGGTATTGCGGATTTTCCCAACCAGTGAAAAAATCTTTGTGCCTGTGTTGCCTTCTATGCCCGTTTTTGAAAACTCCTCGCCGCCATTGCGGATAATTAAGGGGATGTTGGCCAATGTCTCAACGTTATTGATACAGGTAGGACAACCAAAAATTCCCTTGGAAATCGGGTATGGCGGGCGCTGGCGGGGCTCTCCCATCCGTCCCTCAATTGACTTTATCATCGCCGTCTCTTCGCCGCAGACAAACGCCCCGGCGCCTCGAACTATATCAATATCGAATTTAATCCCGGAACCGAGGATATTGTCACCGAACAATCCCATACTACAGGCCTGGCGTAGCGCTATGAGGGAGTGTTTTATAGCCAGAGGATATTCGGTGCGTACATAAATGATTCCATTAGTTGCGCCGATTGCTATGGCTGCAATTATCATACCTTCAATGATTGCATGCGGGTTGCCTTCAAGAACACTGCGGTCCATATAGGCCCCCGGGTCTCCTTCATCGGCGTTGCATACGACGAATTTCTTTCCGGAGCCGTTTCCGGCTTTACTCGCCAGCTCCCATTTTTTCCCCGTGGGGAAACCCGCCCCGCCCCGCCCACGTATTCCCGATTTTTTAATCTGCTCGATGACCCACTTGGCGTCCGCACGGGAAAGCACCGCCGCAAGCGCACCGTAGCCGCCCTGACCGATGTAACCCTCTATGCGAGTGGGGTCAACCTTCTCATTGCCGCTCAAGACACCTCGGACCTGCTTGGAGAAAAAGCCGATATCGTCCTGTTTTTTTATGGGTTGACCCGTGCAAGGATTAATCGGCAGGAGGTCACGAAGAACTTCTCCCCGCGCAGCGGCCTCAACAATTCGCCCCATATCTTTGGGATTGACCCTGGGATAGAACGTTCTCATCGGCTCCACGAGAACAGACGGCTCCATCTGACAAAATCCGTGACAGCCCGTTATCCGCAACCTCACCTTTCCGGCCAGTTTGCCGGTCAAAATGACGCGTTGAGCCTCTCGAATAAGCTCGTCTGCACCGCTTGCAATCCCGCACGTCCCTGCCGGGACCACGATTGTCGTTACGCCTGCGTCACTTTGCTTCCGCAGACGTTCTTGTAAGGCATTAAAAGAATCAAGAGAGGTGAGTTTTTTCATATATCATTCCTGATTCGGCCGGTTAGTTTCTTCGGCCAATATCGTATCAAGGTCCAATCTTCGTCCCTTACATCCGCTACGGGTGCAGACCATTAGAGCAGCTCCTTCCTGCACCAGCAACCGGGCCATACCCGCTCCACATTCCAAACACGTCCATTCACTGGTCAGGTCACGCCCGCACTTCGGGCAGACAATACCGACAACAGAATCTACAGGGATTTCCTCGTCGCAGGCCGATACGAAGCTGCCGTAGAAACAGGATAGATGAAGCGAATGCCGGCCTCCATTCCAGCAGAGCGTCAAGTGAATCGATGGGACGCCGTCGATGGGCTTTGCCGGGTCCATAAGGTTCTGCTGGCAGTGCGGGCATTGAATGGTCAGAGGAAAGCCGTGATTCCCCTGTGGCTTATCCAGACCCGCACGGGTCTTTCTCAGAATCTCTGCAACTTTGCTTTTTCTAACATTCGTATAATAGCGACCATCGACCACAACGATAGGGCCGAGGGCGCAACCGCCCAAGCAGTTCACCGTCTCAAGAGTGAACTCCTTATCCGCCGTTGTCTCGCCGGGCTGTACGCCAAGCTGTTTGCATAACTCCTCGGCGATTCTCGCAGCCCCTCGCACGTGGCAGGCCGTGCCAAGGCATACCGACACCAAGTGTTTTCCTCTGGGTTTTAAGCTGAACGCCTTGTAGAATGTGGCTACCCCATATAGGTCGGTCAAAGAAACGTTGGTCGTTGCGGCCACCCTGCGTAAGGAATCTTCCGGCAGGTATCCGTACTTCGCCTGAACCTCGCTGAGAATAGTCAGGATGCCACCAAGTGAGCCGTGGTGTTCGGCTACAATCTTCTCAATAACTTGCTCATCCATTGGAATCTCTTAACAACAGGAAATATCGATTAGTGCATTGATTATGTTCTATCAACAATACTCCTCACAGTGCCATATACCGCCAGGTGTGCGACGCAACGTGCAGGTGTCACGATTTCCACAGTTACAGCATAGCCCCATGCTGGTATCGAGGTCGGGTTTCTTTTCAGGTAAGCCCGAAGCTTTCGGTACTTTAGCACTTAGTGCCGTTGAATCATCGAATTCTTCACAGTACAACACAGGAAATTTAATGTTTTTTCGCTGAAGGCATACATCCTTACTATTACACGTCGAGCAAAGCCCTAATACTTGTTCTTCCGCTGCCATTGTTAAACCCGCCTTTCTGACTACTTCTTCAGAAGGTTCATGCCATGTAATAATCCCTGGAAAAGGCATTTCATCATTGACAAACACCACCGGATCAGCAATGGGCATACCAACAGCTGTAAATTTCGGAATGTCTTACAGAGTTTTTTTGTTTTAACTGATTTATTGATATATGGTTGTGAAATTTTATTTGGCCCTTTTCAAGGGCAAAAACGACCGTTGCGATTTGGCTAATAGGGCTGTTATTGGTGGGTAAATCCGGGCCACTGGGGAGTTATTCCTCATTACTTGTTCGGGAGAACGAAACTTTAGTCCAGATTCCCCTGCTGCATCTTTTTCCGTAGGGTCTTGCGGTCAATCCCGAGAATTTTGGCCGCTCGTGTTTTGTTGCCTCCTACGCCTGAGAGGACATTGCGAATATGGTCCGCCTCTACTTCCGCCAGGGTCCTGTTCACGCCGGTTGTGCGAATGGCCGAAAACCGAGCGAACGCAGGCAGGTCAGGAACCTCGACAACCTGCTCATCGTTCATTACGATAATTCGCTGAATTACGTTTTCAAGCTCCCTAACATTACCTTGCCAGGAGTAGCTTTTCAACGCTTCAAGGGCCTTCTCGGAAAAACGCGGAACCGCTCTGCCAAGCTCGCCGGCGAACTTCTCGGCGAAGTGTTCTACCAGCAAAAGTATATCGCCGCCTCTGTTACGCAACGGCGGAACCTCGATAGTAATGACGTTGATTCGATAATACAGCTCTTCACGAAACACCCGGCTTTTAATCAGCCCGGGCAGGTTCTTGTTTGTTGCAGCTATGACTCTCACGTCAACTTTCCTCGGCCTGGAGTCCCCAACCATATAAACTTCTTTCTCCTGAAGGACCCGCATAAGCTTGACCTGCATTGCCAAGCTTGTCTCGCCTATCTCGTCTAAGAAAATCGTCCCGCCGTCGGCTGTCTGGAAGAATCCCGCCCGCGACTCATAGGCGCCCGTGAAGGCGCCTTTGACATACCCAAAGAGTTCGCTTTCGAGAAGGCCCTCCGGGATACCCCCGCAATTGACCGGTACGAATGGAGCGGGCGCTCTGGCGCTATTGTAGTGAATGGCTCTGGCCACTAGTTCCTTGCCGCTTCCGCTTTCACCGGTAATCAGAACCGTCGCTGAGGTCAACGACGCCTTTTGTATCGCTGAAAAGACCTTCTGCATTACTTGTGATTCACCAATAAGACCGTGGGCGCCCACAGGCCCCTGAGCAGGTTTTGTCGACGACTCGCGCCTTTGTTTTAGCTTCTCAAACACGCGACGAACTGCCGCCAAGATTTCGCCATCAGTAAATGGTTTGGGCAGATACTCCTCGGCCCCGCTTTTGACCGCCTCAACGGCGTTTTCCACAGTTGCATATCCCGTTATCATCATCACTTCGGTGTTTTTGTAGTTCTCCCTGATATGCCTAACAAGGTCAATGCCGCTTATTTTAGGCATCTTCAAGTCCGTAATAACCAAGTCGAGTGGTGTTCCCTCAAGGAGTTTCAACGCCTCCGCGGCACCAGAGGCGGTATATGTTATGTATCCTTCAGCGGTAAGATTCCTTTGAAGAACCTCCAGCGTGCCAGGGGTATCATCGACGACGAGTATTGTCTCTTTTCCACTTTGTGAATTCATAATTCTTCTTTGCTCTCTTGGATGGCATCCGACTCAATGGGCAGTCGTATAGTGAACTTCGTTCCTTTTCCGGGTTTGCTCTTAACCTCGATTTTTCCACCATGAGATTTTATTATTCCGTGGACCACGGGTAAACCTAGGCCCGTCCCCTGATTTACTTCCTTTGTCGTGAAGAAGGGAACAAACAGCCGGTCCAGAACCTCCTCGGTCATTCCCACTCCAGTATCCTCCACAACGCAGACGACATACATGTCCTGAACATCCGTCAGCACCTTAAGCTTTCCCCCTTCCGGCATTGCCTGAATCGCGTTAGCTATTAAATTGACCATAACCTGGGTCAGTTGACCGGCATCAGCCGTCATCTCGGGCATCCGGGGACAAAACGTGTAGGTCATCTCTATCCCTTCGTTTTCGAAACGGTGCTCAAAAAGGCCAAGTGCCTCCGAAACAATGTTGTTAAGATTCACGTGTCCCTTAAAAGTTGGTGTTTGTCGCGCAAACAATAGGAGTTTCTTTATGACCTCTCTGGCATGGAGTGATGCCGTCACAATCCTCTGGATGTCGTGTACCGTTTCCTCAGGCAATCTGGGATTCCTTTGCGCAAGCTGCGCAAAACCGAGGATACTGCTCAATGGTTCGTTAAGTTCATGAGCAACACCGGCAGCTAACTGTCCGATGGTAGCAAGACGGTCGGCGTGCATAAGCTGCTTTTGCAGTTGGGCTCGCTCTTCCTTTGCCTGTTGACGTTCAACAATGAATGCTATTTGTCTCGCTATCGCGTCCAAGAGACTCTGCTCTTCCTTCAAAAAGGGACCGTTATCACCGGGCAGTTTTCCCTCTGCATAGACCACTTCAACGATGCCTCTGGACTTCCCGCCTAAAATCACATCTGCTGACTGCCTTTGACGCCCCTCCTTGAAATCGTGTGTTTCGTACTGTCGGCCATCCAAAACGATACGTGCCGACGCTAAATCTGGATATTGCCATGCCGGCGGTATTAACTCAACAATCCGCTGAAACACTTCATCAGGGGATATGCTAAACGTCTCGAATATTTGATTGATGTTATAAAGGCAGCTCAGTTCTTTCACGCGTTCCTTTAGCGCTAGGGATGTCTTTGCACCAACTCGTGCAACGGCTTGACTTTTACTCACCGTTCGTCTGACTGCCACCTCTCACCTTGTCTCTGTAGATGTCGTTTGGTTTTTTTTAATGAGGCATCCTGCCTGATTTTGTCCGATCCAGGTATCTATAATGGATCTTGTGATGATACCATATCATAGCGATAATGCTCGAAAAATCAAGCCCTTGTGGCAAGTACCTAATAAAGTCGAAGAATTGAAGTTGTAAGCGATAGCCGACCGATTATTCTGGTCATTGCCGATGTAGCTGAACCAGAAACGACTCCCCACGATGCTAATTAGAGAAGAAATGGCGACCTGATGTTCGAAATTGTTCTAATTGAAGTGAAAGTATAATAAACAATTTTGGTGTTGTTTTTGGCACCAAAAAAAGAGATTATGCTAATAAAAAGGCGTTTCAGTGGGCCGCAGATAGTGTCCAAATTGAGGGAGAATGATTGCCTAATAGGGCGAGTCCCGTGCACAGTGGGTCAAAAAGTGGGTCAGTCGCCACGTGATAACCACTTGTTATTGACTTGCTATTCACTTGTTAACGACTTGTAAGTCACATTTTTGTCTCAAAAACGAGTTGTATGCACCTGTTAAAAAGCGACTTATGGCGCGACGTTAGGATTCCCAAGCCGAGTGCCGTGGGTTCGAATCCCATCGCCCGCTTTTTATTTGGAGGCGGTTTTTTTCACGCGGATGCCTGAATCGAGAATGACGGCGTTTTGTTTTTTCGGCGTTATTGAGCCGCTGTCGTCGATGCGGTTAAAGCCGGCGCTATAGACCGTATATAAGTCGCCGTCGCGGATATAAAGCAACGGCTTTCCTGTGAACGGGTCCAGTGGAACGGCCTCGATATACTGCGGACTTATATCATCCAGCAAGTCAGGGAGGTTGCCTTTTTGAAGGCGGTATCGCTCTATCGCAATGGCCGTCGTTGTGCACTTGGCCGCAGCTAAGGTTTCAGCCGTCAGACGCGAAAGCGGAACTAAAGCGGCGGCCAGCCGGCTCGATTTTCCTGAAGATGACGAATTTGCATCGGTTATTTTATCGAGGGGAACAGGCCAGGGCCGGCCAGACGCCTCTATATACCAGGCCATATCCTTTAAATATTTAACGGACCCCGAACGCAGACGCATTCGATACCACATAAAACGGGATGACTGCAGCCGTTCCGGCAGGTTCGGCTCTTCGGCCAGCAGGTATTTTGACGCAAAGCCCCGCGAAAACAGGTATCGGGCGATTTCCAGTTGATATGCTCTTTCAGCCAGCAGGGTCTTTTCCAGGGTGCTATCCGGCAGCAGTTTATCGAGGATAGTTTGAATTCTTGCGAGCTGCTGGTCTGAAAGTCGGCAGCGCATCAGCAGCAAAAGGACGTCGCTGCAGGCAAGCCGAACGCACGTCAGCTTGCTGACCAGCACAAGCATCGTTGGCTGACTGTCAAACAATCGCATCAGTTTCAGGGTGCTCTCGATTGACTGGACCGCCTTTTCGCTATTGCTCGTAGAGATTGCATCCAGTGTTCTCAGCGATAGAAGAAAAAAAGCCGCCTGGATGCTGTCCAGCCGGTTCTTGCAGACCTTGCGTCCGTGCAGGATGCCGATATCAAATCCGGTCAGCTCAAGCCCGGCTCCTTTGTCAAGCTTTGCAAGCAGTGCTTGTGTTTTGGACAGGTTCTGTGTTACCGTCTTTCGAAGGTCGCCGGGAAACGGATTTAACGGCTGGGCGGCCAAGCTTATACGATAAAAGGCGTTGACCTTTGCCATTTCTGACAGCTCGCCGGGCTGGATTTCCCACATCGCGTCAACGTAATAGTCAGCGGCGTCTTCGGTCGCCGGGGGAACCGGTCTGGGACGAAGGTTTGTAAACGTCAGGGGCTCGCCCGCCTTTTGTATCCTGATAATCTCCCATTCGAGGCGTTTGCCGGCCATGTATGACGAGGCCATAACAAATACGAAAAACGCCATAGCGGCGAATATAAAATATAAGGTAATTCGGCGCCAGAGAGGCAACGGCTGATTTTTCTCTCTTTTCTTAATCGTTATTAAATTGAACAGGTTGTTTTTCATTATGTCAAACTCCAGCACGGTAAGCAGGTTCGCTGCCGGCCGGATTATACAATTATTTGGTTTGATTAAGCAAGATAAAGTCGGCCTGTTCGGAATTTTTTGGTTCACTGGCCGGCAAAAAACCCTGTTTTTAATCAAAAAATCCACTTTCAATCGTTTGTTAAAAATTGTCATAATTTGGCGCTTGATTTGAGAACCTCACAGGTTATAATTGATTTTATAGGAATGCTTCATCGCTGATTTGGATTATGCCGCGAATTGCAGGAAAGAAAATTTGAAAGCGGTTCGCGTAATCTAAATAGTCCTCAAAACGACCTGGTCATCGATAATATAGGCGGACCGGTTTCTGAGGAGGAGATGAAAAATGAGATATAAAACCGGTGTAATTGTCATCGTTTTTTTATCAGTCACGTTCAATTCTATATTCGTCAGTCCTTGTTTAGCCGCCACGATTGTCGCATGGGGGGATAATACATACGGCCAGTGCAACGCGCCGGCAGGCGCCGATTTTTCAGCGATTGCGGCGGGGGGATTGCACTGCATGGCTCTTAAAACCGACGGCTCAGTAAAGGCGTGGGGCAATAATACTTACGGGCAGTGTAACGTCCCGCAGGGAAAGGACTTTATTGCGATAGCCGCCGGCTCATATCACAGCTTGGCGGTCAAATCCGACGGTTCAATTGTCGCCTGGGGCTGGAACAAATTCAAGCAGTGCGATGTTCCTCAGGGCCGGGGCTTCGTTGCCGTGGCCGCGGGCAGTTACCATAGTTTGGCTCTAAGGTCCGACGGTTCTCTTGTCGCCTGGGGCGACAACACATACGGCCAATGCAATATCCCCACCGGGACCGGGTTTATCTCCATAGAAGCCGGCGGCTACTGGAGCAGGGTTTTCAGACAGGACGGCTCAGTCATAGTTTTTGGCCTCAACGAATACGAACAACAAAGACCGTCGCAATCCGACCTGGCCGATGTATCGAACAGCAATTTTCACAGCGTTGCCCTCAAGCTCGACGGCTCTCTGGCCGCGTGGGGATGGGACGCTTACAGGCAATGCAGCGTCCCAGGCGGCAGGGATTTTGTCGCGGTCGCAGCCGGTGAACGTCATAGTTTGGCGCTAAAATCCGAACGACGCGTCGAAATCGCCGGTGTTGAGCCGTACCACCAGGCCGATAACGTTGTTAACCTCGATTTCCTCGCAATAGCCAGGGGCATCTATTATCACGTCGCCATTCTGGGCGAGCCGGTTATTTTTCTCCTGCTCGTGCTGGCTGCGGTCCTGCTTTATAAAATGCCCATTTTTGTTCTCAAACCGCCCAATAAGCGCAGACGGTGAACGACGAAGTTACACGCCGAAGGTCTCGCGTTCGACGTTGCATAAATAGAACCGGCCGTCGCGGCGCATAAATGCGGCAACAGATTCGAGCTGGCTTTCAACGAAGCGGGTGTCGTTGCCGACTACGGAAATCCCCAGTACGGCCAGCTCCTTGCTGTCGTTGTGGTCAACCTCAGAAATTGATGCGTTGAACCGGCTTTGCAGCCGGCCGATTACGCTCTTGACGATGCTGCGTTTTTCCTTGAGCGAGAAAATACCCTGCAAATGCAGACTGGCTGTCATTACGCCGACTATCATAAATCAATATTCGGTTTACTTCTTTAGTCCGATTCTATCGGCCTTGCGCTTGATTTCGGACGGGGTCTTGTTCAGCTTATTGGCTATTTCCCATATCGCCGTGGTCTTGTACGAAGTGCGCAGCGTTTTTAATTGGTCGGGCGTCCAGGTCTTTTGTTTCCTTCTGCGCATGCCAAGCTCGCGCAGCTCACGCTGCACCGAGATAAGCGAACGGTTAAGTTTTTCCGCCAGAACAACGGCGCTTGTTTTCGGGTATTCGTTTCTCAGAACCCCAAGTTCCCGGTCTGAATACAGCCCCTGTTTGTATGGTCTCTTAGCGATTTTCGCACCCTGCCAGTAAATGTTCATCATATTTGTTTAGCCCCGGGTTATCGGGGCATTCACAATTTTTCGATTCTAAAAATATATTCCGCGAAAACGCCGACATTTCTGTATAAGAATAATTTACCGATATCAACAGATATAGTCAATCCTTAACAAAATTATTTTCTAAAAATGACAAAATAAGCACAAAATACGTATTCTTACAGTGATATTACGATTCTTGAATGAGAGCTGTTCTGTCAAAAAAATTTGGGATTCTCTGCGTGATTTTCAAGTGATTTCGAACAGCCGAAAGCTTACTATCGCCTTATGCTCTTATGATGTCCGCTATTTTCATCAGTCGCGAGGTGTTGTCGCGTTCCGCTTCGCCGAGTTTGTCGTAAATGAACTTAATCGTCTCGTGCAGCTCGGGTATGACCACGTGCTCTAATACATTGACGCGTCTGCGCGTCATCTGGAGCTCGACGGCCAGCAGGCGCGCCTGTTTTTCCTTTTCAGCAAGCTCGATAAGCGAATCGAACGCCCGTTCAAGCGCAAGTAACGCCACGTCCATCTCGCCCGAAGTCGTAGCATAGCCGTAGCAGATAATCTCGCCGGCTATCTGTTTGGTCAGTTCGGGCACTCTGACGTTCATAACGCTGGCCAGCTTCACGGCGAGCGTAAACTTCTTGGCGGGAACTTCGAGGGCGGCTTTTACATGCTCCGGCTCCATTGAAGCGCGGGCGAGCATAAACCGCCTGCACGTCTCCATCAGCTCGCTTTCGACTTTTTTGCGCAACGGCCGTATCGCCCGGGCGATTTTGATTAGACGCCGGGATATGCCGTCGCGTTTTTCGCTCAGCAGCTTATGCCCGCGCACCGCCAGCGCCACCCGCCTTCGCAGCGCCAGTAACTCCATTCGAGTTGTGTTTATGTTCTGTAACATTTTCGTCGCTCGTTACGGCTTCACCTTTCGGAAGCGGGGCATATATTTTTCAATCAATTTCACGTCGATTCGCTTCAATTCAGCGTTCTCGAACATACTGAGAAGCTCCCAGCCCAAATCCAGCGTCTGCTCTACCGTGCGGTTCTCGTAATAATCCTGGCCGATATACCTGGCCTCGAAGCTGTCGGCGAACTTCATATACTTCTTGTCCTCGTCCGAAAGCGCCGCCTCGCCCATAATCGTCGCAAGCTCATGCGTCTCCTTGCCTCTTGCGTAAGCGGCATAAAGCTGGTTGTATAAGTCGGCGTGGTCTTCCCGCGTTTTTTCTTTGCCGATACCCTTGTCTTTCAGACGCGACAAGCTCGGCAGCACATCGACCGGCGGCGATACCGCCTTTCGATGCAGCGACCGCGACAAAATAATCTGCCCCTCGGTAATATAACCTGTCAGGTCCGGCACGGGGTGCGTTTTGTCGTCTTCGGGCATAGTCAATACCGGCACCATCGTTATCGAACCGGATTTACCCTTGATTCTTCCCGCCCGCTCGTAAACGGTCGCAAGGTCGGTATAAAGATAGCCGGGGTAGCCGCGTCTGCCGGGAACTTCTTTTCGGGCTGCGCTGATTTCACGAAGCGCCTCGCAATAGTTTGTCATATCGTTGAGAATGACAAGCACGTGCATATCCAGGTCGAAAGCGAGGTATTCCGCCGCTGTAAGCGCAAATCTCGGCGTCGCGATTCGTTCGATGGCCGGGTCATTGGCGAGGTTGATAAACATCACCGCACGCTCAATCGCCCCCGTCTTTTGCAAATCATCGATGAAAAACTGGGCCGCCTCGAACGTAATCCCCATAGCCGCGAAAACGACCGCGAACTGCTCTCCTTTTCCAAGCACCGTCGCCTGTCTTGCGACCTGTGCGGTCAAATCATCGTGAGGAAGACCGGCGCCGGAGAATATAGGCAGCTTCTGCCCCCGAACGAGCGGGTTAAGGCCGTCGATGGTCGATATGCCCGTCTGGATAAATTCATTGGGATAATCTCTCGCAAAAGGATTAATGGGTTTGCCGTTTATGTCCAGACGTTTATCGGGGATAATCGCCGGCCCATCGTCTTTCGGCTCGCCAAGCCCGCCGAAGACCCTGCCTAAAAGGTCACGGGAGACGCCTAATTCGAGCGGCTTGCCCAAAAAACGCACCGTGGCATCCCTGACGTCAATACCGCTTGTTCCCTCGAAAACCTGCACAAGCGCCTTGTCCTTTTCCACCTGCAGGATTTGCCCGTGCCGTATCGAGCCGTCGGCAAGCTGAATCTCGACAATATGCGCGTAACGCGCGTCATCTACCATTTCGACCATCATTAACGGCCCCGCGATGTTCGTTACCGTCTGGTATTCCTTTAGCGAAAGCATTTATAGCTCCTGTAAATTAACTACTCATTCACTCATTACTCATCTACTCATCTACGCGACGGCCGAGGCTTGCAGCCCTTTCATCTGTTTGCTTATTGTGCCTCGTATTTTTCTGATTTTATCGATTTCCTCTTCCGGGACGTATTTTGCCCGGCCTATGTCTTCGCGGATGGGCAGTTTGAAAATCTGCGCCGTTTCCACGCCCGTGCCGATTGCCGATAACGCCTCGTTATGAAAATGAAGTATGGTTTTGAGCATCTCATATTGCTTATTCAGCGACGTAAAAGTGTCCACTTCGTGGTAGGCGTTCTGGTGCAGGAAATCTTCGCGAATCGACCTTGAGGTTTCGAGGGCAAGACGGTCCCTGGGGGAAATCGCCTCGGCTCCGACCAGCCGGACGATTTCGAGCAGTTTCGCCTCTTCTTCGAGCAGTCCCATTGCTTCAACGGTCAATCCTTCCATTTCTGCGCCTTGTTCTTTGTCCTCGAAACCTTCCTTGAGGTACTGCTTGTAGAACGAATAGCTTGTCAGCCAGTCAATTGCCGGGAAGTGCCTGGCGTATGCCAGCCGGCCCTGTAATGACCAGAAGACCTTGACGACGTGCAGCGTCGCCTGGACGACCGAATCCGACAAATCGCCGCCCGGCGGGCTTACCGCTCCGATTATGGCCAGCGCTCCTTCCCTGTCGGGTTTACCTAAGCATTCGGCGCGCCCGGCCCTTTCGTAGAATGACGCGATGCGTGCGCCTAAGTATGCCGGGTAACCTTCCTCGGCCGGCATTTCCTCCAAGCGGGTCGAAATCTCTCTCATCGCCTCCGCCCATCGGCTGGTGCTGTCGGCCATAAGGGCGACCGTGTATCCCATATCGCGGAAGTATTCAGCTATGGTTATACCCGTATAGACCGACGCCTCGCGGGCCGCAACGGGCATATTCGATGTATTGGCAATCAGCACCGACCGTTTCATCAGCGGCTCTCCGCTTCGCGGGTCTTTGAGCTGCGGGAATTCTATCAGCACGTCGGTCATTTCATTGCCCCGCTCGCCGCAGCCGATATAGACGACGATTTGGGCGTCTATCCACTTGGCTAACTGGTGCTGCACGACGGTCTTGCCCGACCCGAAGGGTCCCGGCACGCACGCGGTTCCCCCTTTTGCCAACGGAAAGAAGGCGTCGATAACCCGCTGGCCGGTGATAAGAACCTTGTTGGGCACAAGCCGTCTCCTGACCGACCTCGCGTTGCGCACAGGCCATTTCTGCATCAGCTTTATCTCATACCTTTTGCCGGCTTCATCAGCGACAATCGCGGCTGTCTGCTCAACTGTAAAGTCGCCCTCTTTAATTTCCTGCACTTTGCCGCGGACACCCTGCGGTATCATAATCCTGTGCTTGACTAATATCGTCTCTTCAACCTCTCCGATAACGTCGCCCGGGGTTACATCAGCTCCTTTTTGGACGGTCGGCTTGAAATGCCATTTCTTTTCCCTGGCCAGGGCCGGCATGGCGCTGCCCCGGCTCATAAACGCGCCCTCTTTCTTGACAAGCGAATCGAGCGGCCTTTGAATTCCGTCGTAGATACTTTCAATCAGGCCGGGGCCCAGTTCCACGCTTAAAGGCGCCTCAGTGTCAACCACCGGCTCGCCCGGCCCAAGACCGGTTGTCTCTTCGTAAACCTGTATCGAGGCCAGGTCGCCGTCAAGCTCGACGATTTCGCCGATAAGGTTCAGCTCGCCGACGCGGACGACGTCATACATTCTCGAACCCGCCATACCTTCGGCCACAACGACCGGCCCTGCCACCTTCGATATTTTGCCTTTTTTTGTCTCGCTCATATTTCTAATCGCCTTCAAGAATATTGATACCGGTCGCCATTTTCAAAACGGCGCTCAAAGCCCTCGTCGCGAATCCTTCCGGTTCGGTCGTAAAGGGCACAACCAGCACGCAGGGGGTCGGTGCGCTTTGCAGGCCCGCGAACGTCTCTTCAACGGCTTTGGCCTTGTTCTCAGCCACAACAACAAGCGTGTATCTGCCTTCGATGATTTTCCGAGCCGACGCGGCCGCATCGTCCGCCGATTCGCCGGCCGTGAACGTATCGATGCCCATCGCCGAAAACGGCATCACAAAATCCTCATCGCCTAATACCGCTACTTTGCCTTCCATAATTCGTCTTTCATCCGTCGGTTGCGCTGCTCGTTTCGTCAATCGTCCTGCGGTTGCGTCTTTGACGCCGATTTACGATTTACGCAACCGATACGAGCCGCGCAACCGCAACCGTATAACGTTTAAAGATTCGTTTACGAGATACGGTCTAATATAAGTTTCGGATTCAGATGGTTTTTCTTGGCCGTCAGGAGTAGCCGGACCGTCCGAATCTCGTTTTCCTTCAAAAGCAGGAACGCGATGACCGGCTGAGGTCCGGCGGCTACCGAAATCGTTGACCGCAGGTATCCCGCCAGGTATTCCTCGCACTGCTGCTCTATTTTTAAAAATGATTTCTCAGACGCCGCGTAAGCCGCGCCTGTCTGCACACACTCAAAATAAGGCGTCGCGAAAAACAACGCCGATATGCCTTCCGCTCCCGCTTCGATTCCGCGAACCAGCTTTTCGCGTTCGACGTATCCGCCGGGCAAAAAGACCATTTCTATGGCATTATCGAAGGAGTCGGTCTTGGTATCGCCCGACATTTTTAGCCGAAGCGTCGTGCGGATATTGGTTAAATCCGTCTGTATCCTGAAAAGCCCCAGCAGAAATTCGTTTTTCAGTTTGGCCGCGGTCGTCAGGTTGAACTCTGTCTGCGCCGCGTCGATGGCGTAATCGATTCTGCGTATGTCTTTGTCCTGCACGCCGCCTGATGAGGTCTCGCCTTTGGCTGAATACCAGGCGAGTATCGCCCGCTGCGCGGCGTCGGCCATATAATCGGGAAGCATCTCGTACTTTTCGTTCTCAAAGGCATCCACGAACTGTTCGGGCGGGAAACCGCCGTCGGGGCTGTAATCGCTGCCTATGGGCTTTTTCGTCAGGATGCGCCTCACTGCCAGCCGAAGATTCGCAAAATCGTCTCTCGACTTGAACAGCGATAAAATCATCTCGTTGTGCATCCAGCCCTCGAACTGCCGGCGAAGCGTTGTGCGACTGGCCGACAAGACCTTTTCAAGCCCGGAAAGCCCCGCGCCTGCCGGTATGGCGTATTCGGTCGAACGCAGATAATCCGCCGCCTGTTTGAAATCGGAAGCATTAGCCATATCCAGAAGCGTCGAACGGGCGAGCATTTGTGTCTCGAGCGTTCGCGCCTGGGCCGTTTCAAAGGCGTAGCTCCAGTCATCCCCGCCGAGCGGCGGGTAGCGATAAAAATCAGTAATCGGCTGTTCAAGCGTCGCGTTCATCTTTCAGTTATCCGCCGAAAAGCTCCTTTGCCAGCTCGATATCGAGCGTGTTCCTTGCGCGGGAAAGCAAAACCTTCAGCGAGGCGTTGTTTTTGATTTTTCCTTTTTTGAGAATGAATCCGCCGCCAATCGGCTGTTTGTCGCCTGAAAGTTTCAAGTTCCCTTTGCCCTTTGATGCAAGCTGCTGATTGACATTGCTGAGCAACTGCTGGTCGATTCGCTTCTCGTTGACGTCAACGATTACCTCTTCTTCACCCGTCCGGATGCTGTCAGCCAGTAATTTACCCATCATCGCCCGGTATTGCTCATCGGGCATCTGTTTAATTTGCTGTTCGGCCTTTGCGAATACCTCGTCGAGAATCTTCGCCTTCTCCACGAGCGTCTCTTTGGCAAGGGCCATCCTTACACCCGACAGCACCTGTGCTTTGGCGTTATCGCCCGCCTTTTGCGCAAGCGTCTCGGTTTGTTTGCGGAAGTCCGCAAGCTGTTCGTCGAGCTTCGCCTGTTCCTGGGCCTGTTTTGCCCGGGCTTCCTTTTTGAACTTTTCCGCCTCGGCCCGCGCATCAGCCAGTATCTTTTCTATTACCTGTTCGCCGTCCATAATTTTTCCTGTCGAATAGTCCGTTTATTAAGCGCCGGCCGCAGCCGCAACTGCCGGCCATTTAATCGCAAACAGCAGCAGAAACAGCGTTACGAGCAGTCCGAGAATCGCATACATCTCGACCATAACCGCGTAAACGACGCCGGCCTTGAACGCCATTTCCGGTCTTTTCGCGGCCATCAGTATGCCGGCCGCACATACCTTACCCTGGTGAATCGCGCTCATAAGACCGGCTGCGGCAACCGGCAGGCACGCCGCGAGAACCGATAAACCCAGCCCCGTTGAAAGCGTTTCGCTTAGTCCGCCGCCAAAAATATTGAGCTTTTGCATAACAATAAACGCGCCGAGGAAGCCGTAGAAGCCCTGTGTTCCCGGCAGCACGACCATAACGAACAGCGGGCCGTATCGTTCCGGCTTCTCGCTGAGCACGCCGGCTGCGCTTCTGCCCGCTATCCCTATGCCAATTGCCGAGCCGATTCCCGCCAACATCGCCGCAAGTCCCGCACCCAGTAACGCCAATACCATTCCGTAATCCATCTGTTTATCCTCTCTTTCTGAAAACCTTTGTTCCTAATCTTTCAAAAGTGTTTTTTCGCCGCCTGTTATATAAATGTGCTTATACTGTTTCGTCAGCGGCTCGAACGCTTTGCCGCCTCCCACGAGAAATTTCGGGAAAAACTCGACAAACTGCAGTCGCAGCGTATGAACGAACGCCCCCAGCGCCGACATCCCCAGGTTGAACAAATGCCCGACTACTAATATCAATATCATAAGGACTATGCCTATGCCGTAAGGCAGCTTCATTGCCAGTTTCGCTATGACGTTGACCGCCATAGCAAGCCCCGCGCCTACCATACCCAGCGCCATAAGCCGCAGGTAGCTTAAAACGTCTCCGAGGTAGAAAATCGTGCTGAAGACGTTGTAAAAACCCATCCCCAGCCGGGCGCCGATGCTTCCTTCTCGCTGGCTGAAAAGCAGAATCGCGACCGCGGGCAATATCGCTATTTTGCCGAAGAGCCCGCCGATGCGACTGTCTATCAGCCCGAACTTTCCGCAGCCGAACAGCACCAGTGAGTTGAGCATCACAAGCCAGGTGAGCTGGTCGCAGACGGCGGCAATATATTCCTTTCGTCTCAGGTTGTGCACCAGCGCTATCGTTAAACCGAAATTTATCTGGAAGTAACCCAGCCCGATTGAAAGAAGCAGAAACGGTATCGGATTTTCGAGCGGGTCGAAAATCATAAGCTTTTCTCTGAAAATCTTAAGCGCCGGGACAAACTGCTGGACGACATCGCCGAACCAGCCGCCCGTCATTGCGCCGAACACAGCCGTCGAGACGCCGCAAATCGCCAGCATCCACAAGAGCTTCTTGTCGCCCTGCATTTTCTTTATCATCCAGCCGGCGATAAGAACCATTAAAATGCCATATCCTGCGTCGGCCAGGCACAACGCGAAAAACACCGTAAAAAACGGCGTCAAAAATACCGTCGGGTCAACGCTTGTCCGGTCGGGCATACCGTACAGCCGGGTTATGACCTCGAAAGGCCTGATGACGCTTTTGTTTTCTATATCGACGGGGATTTCCTCGCCCTCGGCGGGTTCAATTTTCTGAACGCTCGACGCTGAAAAACGGGATACCAGCTTTTGCAGCCGGCTGAAATCCTTCTTTCTGACCCACCCCTCGTAAATTACCGTCTGCTCAGTGGCGGGTGCGCTTTCTTTTGTTTTCTCGCGGTTGAGCAGGTTCGAGTAATAGTCGTGAAGAATCTTAAACTCAAGAATATGCCCCGCCGATGATTTTGCCTTTTCGGCTTGCTGACCGATTTCCTGTTTTGCCGCTTCGACCTTTTCGGTGATTTCCACTATGGCCTGCGCCACGGTTCCCGTAACGCCCGCGAAGTTGGCCTGCTCGAATTCCGCGCCGTGAAGCAGCTTTTGAATTGCTTCTGCGTTCTCGTTTAGCCCGATTATCACGCAGGCGCTTTTATTGGCGGTCTGGGCGACTTTGTCGAGAATCGCGCCGGCCTCGGCAATCGCCTCCTGCAATTGCCCGAATCGCCGATTAGGCACAAACCCGACCCAGCATTTGACCTGCTTTAATCGCCCAAACTCCTCGATTGCCGCCTCAAGTCCCTCCCAGGGCTTCAATTCCTCGAGACGAGCGTTGTAATTTTCGATTTCTGTCTTGAGTTTTTGTATCTGTGAATCCGCCTCAACGCACTGCTCGATGACTTCAAGAAGCGATTCATCGGCTATGACCTTTTCGTATTTGGTTTTATCAACTACAATCCGAGGCGCTAATATCGCAACGATTCCGCCTGCTTTTTTGCTGAACGGCTTCAAAAACCCTATGGCCCTGGTCAGTTTGTTCAGAAGCTCTTCGATTTCTTTGGGCGTTTTTTCGCTTCTGCCGGTCGAGCCCGCCTCTTTACCCGCAGTCGCCGCTTCCGCGTTGAGAATCTGGCAAATCCCCTCCCGCTGAAGTGCATCGAGCAGTTCATCTGCCTCTCTGCGATAACTTGCGATAACAAATTTTACCATCGGCACTACGGCCATTGTCAACCCCTGAGGAATTCCAGTACTTTTGTCACAGCAGCGTTCATTCGTGAGTTGGCTTTCTCTCGCAAAAGCTTCTGCTGTTTTTGTCCTTCGGCTTTCAGCGTCTCGCCTTCTTTTTGGCCCTGTGCCTTCCCTGCGCCGACGGCGGCCTCAATCGCCTTTACCCGCTCCTTCTGCGCCTGCTCCTGCATTTTTTGAGCCGATTCTTTTGCCTGCTGGGCCGACTCGGCGGCATCCTTTTTGGCCTGCTCGATTATTCGCTGCGCCTCGGCTTCCGTCTCTTTTATCTTTTTGATGAGTTCCATTTTGTAATCCCAAAACGCGGTTTCTATCGTAATGGCGTTTTTTTATTATCGTTGAATCGGGTAAAACGTTAAGCGCTTTATTTACAATAACTTATCAACTTTCGCCGACAGCTCTTTTACGTGCCCAAGCGACCTGTCAAATTCCGCCCGTTCATCGGGATTCAGCTTTAGCTCCACGACCTTTTCAACCCCGTTTTTGCCTAATACAACCGGCACGCCTACGAAATAACCCCCGGCGCCGTATTCTTTCTCGCAATACGCACAGCAGGGCATAATCGCCTTGGTATCGCTGATAATCGCTTCCGCCATTTTCACGACCCCGGCCGCAGGGGCATAATATGCGCTTGAGCCGAGCAAATCAACTACCTCAATGCCGCCTTTGCGGGTCCGCTCGACCAGCCGGCTTATCGTTTCAACGTCCAATAATTCCGTTATTGGTGTGCCTGATACCGTCGTAAACCTCGGCAACGGAACCATATCATCGCCGTGGCCGCCCATCAGGATGCTCTGCACGTCCTCTGCCTTAACGCCTAATTGACCGGCGATAAAGTAGCTGAACCGGGCCGCGTCCAATACTCCCGCCATACCCATTATCCGGCTTTTGGCGAATCCGGTAACCTTAGCCGCCGTATAAACCATCGCGTCTAACGGGTTCGATACGACGATAACAATACTGTCAGGGCAGTATTTGGCAATCCTTTCGCTGACTTCTTTGACGATTTGCACGTTTTTAATTAGTAAATCATCCCTGCTCATCCCCGGCTTCCGGGCAAGGCCGCTTGTGATAACGACTATGTTGCTTCCTTCGGTTTTCGACCAGTCGGTTGTTCCCGTAATTTGAACACTGTAACCCTGCACGGGTCCCGCTTGTGCCATATCCAGCGCCTTGCCCTCGGCCAGTCCTTTTACAATATCGATTAAGACAATATCGCCCAGTTTCCTCGACGCCGCGATATGTGCCGTCGTCGCCCCGACGTTGCCTGCTCCCACTATCGTTATCCTGTTACTGTTCACAATAACACTCCTTTTATTATGTCAGATCGTGAAGTGTATCTCGTGAAGCGCCGTTCGCGAGGCATCGCTCATCCTCGCTTCACGCTTCACGCTTCACGTGAACTGCAGCGAGAAGATTATACGAAATGAACCGCGCGATGCTAATAAAAAACACAAATCTACCGGCAGCGAACAAGCTGATTCGTGTCGTATTTGGCGTCTGGGACGTGTGTTTTTATGTCTTTTATAAACCGCAGGCCGTCTTTCCAGTAGCCGGCCGTGGGCTTTAGCTGTGAGTTCAAGCCGATAAAGTATCGGTTGATATTATCAACGAGCACCTCCCTGATATATTTACTCGCCATCGACGCCAGTGATACCGGCAGATACTTATCATCTGCCCCGACGATAAAATGAACGCGCACCTTCCTTTCGCCGGTTCTTAATTCATAGCTGCTTCTATCCTGGTCTTCTTTTATGATTCTAAGCTGTGCATCTCCGAACATAAGCTGCAATTCGCGGCGATAATGGCTTCGCCCGCCCTGGCGGTCTATCACTATCTCCAGGTTTTCATCACGGAATTTGTCCATCGCCTCCTGCATCAAACCTGCGACTGCCGTAAAAAGAACCTTTGACTTGTTTTTCACCGCTGAAATCTGCGCATTGTAATACGCAACCTCAAGACACCTGCTGTTAAGCCCCAAAAGCTCGATATGCTGATTGGCAAGGTCGGCTCTTAACATTGACGCCCCGATTCCGATATCCGCGGTTTCGGCTTCGAGCTGATATTCATCGAGTTTTTTATACCAGGGATATTCGCGTAGTTCGTCGTTCGTCGTTCGTATTTCGTCACTCGACAAGCGAGGGCCGACGGGCGCGGAGCACAGTGCTGAAAGAAGCTCGGATATGTTTCCCGGTTCATAGCCCAGCAACTTAATCGCCGCGAGAATGGTTCGCTGAAGGTGTTTTATGCCCGATGAGCGCGTGAACGCCTTTTTGCTGTCCGCTATAAGAAGCCGGCCGCGAAGACCCGTTCGCTTCTCAGAAACACTTTTTTTCAGAATCCCCCAAAGGTCTGCCCATATAAGATTATCGGGAACGCGAAATATGCTCGACGAAACGACTAACGGCCCCAGAATCGGCCCGAATCCCGCCTCGTCAATCCCCGCCACAACGGTTCGACTTCGCTCGCCCTGAATCGCCATCCCTGAGCTCCGCTATTTTCTATTTTTTCCGGTTACAGCTTATTGACCAGATTAACATATGTTTTTTCAAATAGAAAATTGAAAATAGAAAATGGAAAATCACAGCCGTTCCACCTTCGCGATTGCTCTGTACAGGCCGTTTATTTTATTGTTTTCAACCGTTATCGGCGCGTATTTTTCGTTTCGTGGCTGCAGGCGAATCGAATCGTTTTGCTCGAAAAATACCCGCTTGAAAGTCGTCTCGTGCGGCGACGTAAATCTTATAAAGCAGTCGTCGCCGTTAACTACCTGTGCCTGCGGCGAGAACACGACAAAATCCCCTTCTTTGAACTTCGGCTCCATCGAATCGCCCACGACGCGCACCGCGAAGGCGTGCGGGTCGTGAACGTCCGGGCATCGGATGTAATCGTCCGCCACCCCGACGGGGTAATCGAGGTCGTCAAAATCCGTGGGGTAACCAGCCGAGACCTTGTTAATGACGGGCACCAGCCGGCCGGCTGAAAGAGTGGATTGCTCTTCAACCTTAAGAATATTTTGAATCGCCTCCGTATTGCCGACGGACTTGTCCTGCGATAAGTTCTTAATCATCCGGCGCAATCTCTCTCTTTCCGCCTCCGACGCTTCAAACATCTCTCTGACGTCGGGCGCCATCTTCTCTATGTGAGCCAGGTGCAAAAGCTGACCTTTATCGAACTTCAGAACGTGCTCCAGTTTTCGCAAAAGCTCATCGCTGGGCGGGTTGCTCACTCGGCCCGTTTCTATCGTTGACAGATACGGTTTTGAAAAACCGACTTTGACGCTGACCTCGTCGAGCGTGAGGTCCATCTCCTGACGCTTTTGCCTTAATATCTCTCCAAGTGACATTTTTTCGTCCCTCATTATTTGTTTTTCGTGAAGCGTCGTTTCGCGAGATACGTTTTACGTTTCACGATTCACAGAATATTATATACCTTCCTAACAAATATGCAAGATGTTATTTTAATTATATTTTAATTTTTTTCAGATTTGTATCTCTGTGTGCATATCTTGCCCATTGGTTTGAATGTCCGTTTTCTCAAGCCGGGCCGAACAAATATTTAACGAAAAACTGAACTAAAAATCAAAGAAATATCCGTTGCACCCTCATTTTAAGGGCAAAAATCGACTTTCGTGCAATTTTGCTCACGACATTTTGCCCATTTTAACATTTCAAAAAATTTAACTTTCACGCCATTTTATTGTTGACAGAACATCTAACTACTGTTATAATTATTAAACTAATAAAATTATGTATGTTTAATAAAGGAGCTATAAGCAATGGAAAAGAAAGAAATTGGTTCGGAATTGACGGCGAAGAACGAAGAATTGTCAACAGTTACTTGCGATTCGTCGAAGACCTGCGCCCCGCCTTTATGCGAGGCCTCGGCCGTATCGACTGTTACCGAAAATCAAAAAGACGCCGGCGACGGGCTTTCGGCTGTTAGCTCTGTGGCTAAATGCGGCCTTGTTGTTGTTAATATGGCTGACGTGAAAGAGCAAAAAGTCGATTGGCTCTGGCAGGGCAGGATTCCTCTTAAAATGCTGACCATCCTGGCCGGCGACCCGGGTTTGGGCAAAAGCATTCTCACATTATTTATGGCGGCAACGGTCTCGCAGGGACGCGACTGGCCAGATGAGAATCCCTGCCCGCAGGGTGAAGTCGCGATTTTCAGCAACGAGGACTCCCTCGAACATACGGTAAAGCCGCGTTTAATCGCGCTGGGCGCTAATCTCGACGAAAGAAAAATACACGCGGTTGTGGGGGCGAGCGAAAAAGACGAAAGCGGCAACGAGTTTCAAAACTTTTTCGTCATCACAAAGCACTATTTAATGCTCGAGGAGCTGCTGAAACAAAATCCGCAAATCCGGCTGGTGATTATCGACCCCCTGAGCGCATATTTCGGCGCAGCCGACACGCGAGTTGACGCTAAAGTAAGGCACGCGCTTGCGCCTCTTTCGCAAATCGCCGACAGGTATAACGTCGCGGTTGTCTGCGTTATGCACCTAAATAAAGGCAATTCATCGAACATATTATATCGTGCCAGCGGCAGCCTGGGATTTACCGCCGCCGCCAGGGTTATGTGGTTTGTCTGCTCCGACCCCAACGACGATACAGGAAGCCGGCGATTCCTGCTCAACGCCAAAATGAACATCGCCGAAAGACCCGCCGGCCTCGCCTTTGAAATCAAAGAAGGCGCCCCCGTTTTCGAAAAAGACCCTGTCGAAACCCGCCCCGAGGAAATTCTGACCAAGCCATCGAGCATCGAGGCCCCCGAACGCCGCCGCGCCATCGAATGGCTAAAGGAATTACTCGCCGACGGCCAGTCAAAACCCTCAAATCAAATCTTCAAGCTGGCAAAAGAAGAAGATTTTAACGACAGAACGTTACAAAGGGCCAGAAAGGAACTCGGCATTAAATGCTTTCAGATATTCGATGACAAAGGAAATAATTCCTGGCACTGGCGATTACCTAAGAAAGAAGGAGAACAATCGAAGATACCCGGATTAGCAAAACTACTTGAAAGAGAACGTGCCAAGCTGAAAAAGTTTTGTAACGCCTAAGTTGCCCTCTCCATAATGCTGTCCAAGTGTGTCTAAGTGTGTCCAAGTGTGTTATTACGCTAAAAATACAGATAGACACAGAAGGACACACTTGGACAAGGTTTTGTGACCTGACCATCTTGGCAAGGTTGCGTTTTTAGCGTAAAAACAAGGAGTCTAAGAGATAACGTAAATATTTGAAGCGACTAGATTATTGCTGCCGACACAATAATATGGCATAATCGTATAAGTATTAAATCGGCTTTTGTAGCATAGCCGCAGATATGCTGGAGGAATAGAGATGCTTGGGAAAGGGATATACATACTGAGTGAAGTCGCTCGTTTAACAGAATTACATCCAAATCGAGTCAGGTCATGGTTTAAAGGACGTACGGATAGACATGGCCGCGGTCCTGTTTTTGAATCTGATTACAAAATCGTAGATGGTGATTTTGCGGTTAGTTTTTTTGACCTGATAGATGTATTAATTGCTGGACAATTTCGAGACCGTCATAATGTTCCAATGCGGATTGTTCGCCGTGCCCACCAGGTGCTTCAGGAAGAGTTGCAAACCAAACATCCTTTTTGTCACAGCGATTTATGGACAGATGGAAAAAGAATTTTCGTGGATGTTGCTAACAAAATTGATGAAGAACGATTGCGTGACGTGGTTTCACAACAACAGTTCTTCCTTCATATTAAGGAAAAACTCGACCATATTGATTACAGCGAAATAAATAAATTGGCACTCCGATGGAGGATAACTGAAGGTGTTGTTGTGGATCCCTCCATAAGCATGGGAAAACCAACGATCGAAAATACCGGTATTACAACGTATGTTATCTACAATCAATATTATGCTAACAACAAAAACTCTGACTTAGTAGCAGATTTATATGGTCTTAGCGAAAGGGATATTGCTAATGCTGTCAACTTCGAAAAACTTTACGGAAGAAGGGTTGCAGCGTGATATTCTTTTTTGATGAATGCATCTCGGAATATGCAGCACGTATGCTTGGCTCTTTCGACAGAAGAAATGAAATGCGGGCAAGCATTGATAACTTTGACAAAGGCACACCCGACGAGGAGTGGTTGCCTAAAGTTTCCTCGTGGGGCGATAGAACGGTCGTTGTTTCCGGAGATGCGAGGATTCTTAGAAATCAAGTCCAGAGACAAGTATTAAAGGAGTGCAAAATTGCATTTGTTTACTTAGCACCCGGATGGACTAAATTACCATGGGAAGAATATGCTTGGAGAATAGTGAAGGTTTGGCCGGATATCGTGAAGAATGTCGAACAAGCACCATATCCTTCGGTTTTCGAAGTATCTCTGGGTTTAAAAGTACAACCTGAAGGTCGAATAAAATAGTTCACGTCATAAGAGTAGAGTTGAAGAAAACCATATGTGAGTTTTTAATTATTCGTAAATCGCAAATCAGAAAAGCTTTAACATTCCCAATCCAGCGGGTAAATTCAGCCCGGCTTCGCCGCGCTTCGCCGTGGCAGGGCGGGCAGTTCAAACCAACCAAAAGATTATGGAGGAATTTTTGGGACAGTTATATAAAGCGTGAAACCCTTGATTTTTCAAGACGTATATGATATAAGTAGAAAGGTTATGCGCAGCAGCGTAGCTGAGCGAGAATTTAAAGGGTAAAAGTAAAATGGAAGTCAAATTAAACGGCTCAAAAGAGGATTTGATTGGCCGTTCCGAGGAGTGTGATTACTGTATTTTCGAGGAGCTTCTAAGCGTTGAACAGAGAAAAATCAAGGTTCTTGACCTTCCCGTCCCGCAAAGCCATGCCCACAGGGTAAGTATCGAATACGCCTGCGGGAAAAATTACGCCGGCGTATGTCTCATCAAATACGCGGCGATGAGGGCATTTCCCGATGATTTTACGGCGTGCCAGTTGGGAGCTATCAAGGATTTTATCTGGGATTTAGGCAAGAGAAACAATACAAAGTCGGGTTATAACGAGGCGATTCCGGAATGGACGAAAAGCCAGGATTTGGGCAGAGGGATAAAAGAAAGCTATGCACAAAGATTCAGGGAGATATGGAATCTTGGGCTGAGAAAAATAAATAACGAAAGACCATCAGAAATGAGGCAGGATTTAACTTCTCCCCTGATTTATGAAATCGTGGTCGCAAGCCCGACGGCTTACGAGTCGGCCCTGACTCTTTTGAGAAAATTAACGGAAGAATCCCGGCAGAGAGATTCCGTCGGAAAAAACAAATAAGTATTCGCACTCGTTGCAGCGTCCAGAGAACAGGTTTCAAAAACAGCGTTCAGCGTGAAGCGTTCAAATTTGAGCTATCGGCTTTTGTTTTGAGCTTAAAACTTTAATCTTTGCGTTTTCCTGCAATCGCCGCGCCGAGGCCGAGTAATATAAGCGTCGCCGGCTCGGGGACAATCACAAACGACATATCCAGCGGCGTCTGCGGGTCTTCGTAGCCGGCAGGCGTAAGTAACTGTTCCCACGCCCCGTTCCAGAATACCGCCGGGCCGCCGCTGACGCTTTCAGCGGTATTCCATCCCCACGTGCCGCCCTGAACATCCATTGCCGTCATAATCCAGTAGGTTTGTCCCGCCTGCTGTATGAAGGGGTCGGTAGAAATTGGGATGCTATACTGATACAAATCATCATGGTTGCGTGCCGACCAGGTTCCATCCGGACCAGGGTAATACCAGCCCTGAAATCCTGTGGAATAAGTTTTGCTTGTGTATTCTCCCGTGCTGAAAACCTGCTCCCATGCGCATTCGCCGGGCAGGCCGGCGGAACCGTTTTCGAATATCTGGATGAGGATATTGCCTATTTGGCCGACGTGGTCATCTTTCCATCCGCCCCAGAAATGAATCTCTGTAATTGACGCGGTTACCGCGGCCGTCCAGTTATCCGCCACCCCGGCCGGTCCGGTTCCCCACTCGGAATACACACTCCACCCATCCGACTCATCAGGCAGTTGATAATACAAGGCAGGGTTGCCGACATCCCAGTCGGCCAGAACCGCTCCTCCCGCGCACAGGATTGCTATAAATGCAAATTTGATGCACAATCCCGCCCTGAATGAAATTAGCTTTAGATATGTTTCGCTTCTCATCTCTCTTCTCCTTCTTAATTGCCTTTTGCCCGCCCCTGCAAAGGCAACTATGATAATACCCTTTTTCCGGCGAAAGTCAAGAGCAAAACGGGGTGATTCAGCGTCTTTTGAATATAAACACAGGAAACCCGGCCTCGCTAAAAAGCGGTTTTGAGCTTAACACTTTTATTTTGCGCTTCCTAAGCTGTTAATTGCCGGGCTTTATGACCTTCACGGTGTCCGTGGCTGTAATGAATGTGCCGTCCTGCATTTTTCCGGTCAAAGTTATTTCAACGTCATTGCCGGTTTGCAGAAGCGTCTGCACCTCAGGGCGGTCGAATTTAGCAATCAGCTTGTTTGAGCGGGCGCTTATTTTTACTTTTGAAGCGGGAACCTGACCCAAAAGACGCAAGCTCGACACGACTACGTCGTCCGCCTTAAGGTCATCGCCTAACAAAAGGGTGGCCGTTATCGACTGCCCCTTGCTTTTGAGGTTAATTGTCCTCGGCGATACCTTCATTGAAACGCCGACGGGAAACGCTGCGGAAAAGACCTCCCAGTTGACCCCGACCCATCCCTTCCAGAAAATTCTCGAAGCTGAGACCTGGGGATTCCCATCGTCCTGGTTGTTATCGGTAATCTGAAGGAAGCACTGGCCGTTGGAATAGAATATCTCCCAGTCCCCTTCATTGGCGTCGCGACCCTGCCAGACGACGTTCGAGCCCTTAATGTCCGGCTCGATATCGGCTGTATTATTGTCCGTAAGCTGGGTTACTGTGCTGCCGTCATAGTAGTAAATTTCCCAGTCGCCCCCGTTGGGGTCCTCGCCCTGCCACACGGCGTGAACGCCGGAAATCCTGACATTGTCCTTGTCAACATCGCCGCTGGTAAGCTGTTCGATTACCGGCTCTTCGCACTGGGCATAGCCGGCCTGGGCCGTCGCCAAAACAATCGTCATAACCGTAATAACCAGCAGGTTAAGTTTCATTGGCTTGCTCCTCCTTTCAAAAACATAAAAGCACACAATTTAATACATTTGTAGCTTCAGGGGATTATACTATATTCAGAGGCATTTGTCAATCGAAAGGCACATCCGCTTCAAAAAAGCAGCGATTTACCGATTGTAACAAGCTCGTATTTTCTGCTGCCCAGGCCGATTTTTTCGGCGTGCTTGATTTGCCACTTGGGGTTGAGGTTGCGGTATTTTAAGATTTGCTCCAGCGGTCTGCCTGCCTGCTTTTCAATCAAATCCAGAGCCGCCTGGTCAATCTTAAATCGCCCAATCTTATCGGATACCCTCTATTCCGCAATTGTACAGTTTTCGGGGGGCCAAAAAACTCCGAATATTCAACCGCCAAGATTCGCTTTTTGTAAATGTATATGGCTGAAAAAACTTCCAGTCAAAAGTAAAATTGGCTTTTTCAGGGCAGGTGTCATATTATATTGAAAAATAAAGCTCAGCGGCGTAGCTGAGCGAAAATATGTAAGGTTATATGGGAAATCTCAGTTTGCTTGTATGCAGTGTGACTCTGAAGGTTACGGGTATGTCGGCAACCATTGCCGGCCAACGCGACCCTATGTTGCTTCATCAGGAGAAGGATTTGGAGGTTCACGGACACCTTCAACTCGGATTAAATGCCGTTGCCGAACGGAACTTGTTCTGGAACATCGCAGACGTTCCGGAAATCGATTTCGATTCCGATACGGAATGGCTTGAAACATACATAAAGGCGGGTCTGAGCTTTACAAGATCCTTTTCAGAAGACGCGTGTTTATATGGGAAACTTTCGGAAGTAAGCTCCTATACATTTGGCACCGATGCATTTGACGCCAGTGACACGGGGCGCACCACTCTGGAGGAAGCATATCTTGGATATCGCAACAGGGACGACAATAATCTTGTGCTGGATATTTCAGCCGGCTCGAGAGAATTTGCGCTTGGCACAGGCATGTTGATTGCCAACGGAGCGGCTAACGGCTTCGAGCGCGGGGCACTCAAGTTCGGCCCCCGAAAAGCATGGCGGATGGCTCTTCTTGCCGGTCTCTCAACAAGCAAGGTAAAAAGTAGTGTTTTTTACCTTGCTCCCAATGAACTGGAATCCAACAAGACAGAAAACCGCCTCGCCGGATTGGATATCAGATATGATGCGTCGGAAAAAGACAACATCGGGCTTTCGTACATTCATGTTATTGAGTCGCTCGCGCCTTATCCTAAAGCCGCTCCCAACGGCGATGGAGCTCCAACCATTACGCCCGGCGCAAGAGAAGGCCTGCATGCCCTGAATGTGTACGCACAAAAAGAGACACTGGAAAATCTATCGTTCGGCCTCGATATTGCCTATGAGTGGAATGAGCGCATCGATATGCGTGCATGGGCCGGGCGGTTCAAGGCAGAATACGCATTTTCCGATACCCTATGGAAACCGGTATTGTCCTATTATTATCAAACATTTTCCGGCGACGACCCAAGCACGTCAAGACAGGAACGGTTCGATCCCCTGTATTACGAAGGATCTCCAAGCGCCTGGTCAACGGGTTCCAAATCAACTATGGTGTTCATCAACTCTAATGTGCGGGCACATGGATTGACATTGCGGCTTTCACCATCGAGGCAGGATATCGTCACATTCCGCTATGCCCATATCCGGGTCAATGAACTACGCAGCCCCGTGCAGTTCGGTCAGGCCACACGTGTCGACATTACAGATGGTGTATCAAGTGTCATATCGGGTGTTACCCACCCTCACCTCGCCGATGATTTCTTTGTCGAATACAGTCGCATAATCAACCAAAACACCTACCTGACAGATGGATACAGCATTTCAATACCTGAAAGAGGAATCAAACGTGTTTCTGAAAACGCGGCAAACTGGACTGGAGGATTTATCAATGTCATATTCAATTACTGATGTGAAAAGTTACTTGAAAAGGTGTTTGTTCATCTTTGTGTTCCTGGGCACGCTGCCCTATGCGATCGCTGCAGACAAGAACGCCGTATTGGAGAAAAAAGCCGGTCAACTGACGGCATCCGAATCTGATCCTGACCGGCTCGGATGGATGCAGGGCTTTCCGCCTCCCCCTGAAAAAGTTGTAGGTCATCCGGATTCGGATTTCTTCAGTTTTCCGAAGCTTCGATGGACGGTCTGCCATATCCGTGAGTTGCTGCCGACGAAACAGGTCAGCCGGGGCATCGGCGCACCGATTCCTTTTCGGTATACTCTTGACAGCAAGATCGACACAATCCGGTTTACGCCGTTAGGCAGCGGTGAACAAATGACCTGGGAAGAATCGCTCCAGGCAAACTATACCGATGGTATCATCGTGCTGCACAAAGGACGAATTGTGTATGAACGGTATTCAGGCTGTCTCAATGACCAGGGCCAGCATGCCGCGATGTCAATGACCAAATCTCTGACCGGTCTGCTTGCCGAGATTCTTATAGCTGAAGGCAAGCTGGACGAAAAAGTGATAGTTTCTTCGATAATCCCGGAACTGGAAAGAAGTGCTTTCGGCAACGCAACCGTACGTCAGGTCATGGACATGACAACCGGGCTTGATTTCAGCGAGGATTATGCCGATCCGAATGCGCACATCTGGCAATACAGCGCCGCGGCTAATCCGTTGCCCAAGCCCTCAAACTATAAGGGTCCCGTCGGTTATTATCAGTATCTGCAGACTGTCCGTCAGAAAGGTCAGCACGGAGAGGCATTCGGTTACAAGACCGTCAATAGCGACGCCCTTGGCTGGATACTGTCCAGAGTGTCCGGTAAATCAGTAGCTGAGCTATTGTCGGAACGGATATGGAAACGCATGGGGGCAGAGCAGGATGCCTATATTACGGTGGATGCCCTGGGCACGCCTTTTGCCGGAGGCGGATTGAGCGCAGGTCTGCGTGATATGGCCAGGATTGGACAACTGATGCTCGGCGAAGGTGTAATTAACGGTACCCGCCTGTTCCCGGCGAGCGTCGTAGAAAACATTCGTAAGGGCGGCGACAAAGGGGCTTTCGCAAAAGCAGGTTACACAACACTTCCCGGAGGAAGTTACCGGTCAATGTGGTGGATATATCACAACAAGCACGGCGCTTTCGCCGCACGCGGCGTGCACGGGCAAACAATCTATGTCGATCCGACCGCCGAAATGGTCATTGCCCGTTTTGCGTCTTTTCCCTTGGCAATCAACCAAAAGATAGATCCCACCTCGCTGCCGGCTTTCCACGCAGTGGCTGAACACTTGACCAAAATCGCAAAACAAGAAATCATAAATGCAGACAAATAGGTTAAAGGGGAAAAAACTATACTATCTTTTAGAAACGGCATTAGGTTAAATTTTATCCTGTAATACTCAGGGGAACAAATAGAGACAGTGGGACTGTTGAAAAAGTCCATGATTCACGATAGTATTGTAAAGCAAATGGCAACGGAAAAAAATGATTAATCGATTTCGTTAAGCTCGTATTTTCTGTTTCCCAGGCCGATTTTTTCGGCGTGCTTGATTTGCCACTTGGGGTTGAGGTTGCGATATTTCAGGATTTGCTCCAGCGGTCTGCCTGCCTGCTTTTCAATCAAATCGAGCGCCGCCTGGTCAATCGCGACCGGGTCTGTCGAAGCCAAAATGCCTATGTCCTTCACGATACTCGGCATATTCGTATTATTCATACAATCACAGTCATCCGTGATTGAGATTGCGAAGCTTATGAACGCCGCCCGTCCTTCCTTGCCTGTTAACACCCCTTTTGCGTGCTCTGCGACGTTTTCCTGCAGCTTCTGATTTTCCGCCCCCCAGTCGTATTTGACCGCGTCGAACCGGCACACCGCCACGCACTCCGCGCAGCCGATACATTTGTCCCGGTTGATATGCGCTTTCAAATCCTTCATCGTAATTGCGCCTTCAGGACAGTGCCGGTAACATTCTCCGCAGCCGACGCATTTGCTCTTTTTGATGCTGGGCTTGAGCGAGGCGTGCTGTCTCATTTTGCCCTTCCTGCTTGCGCAGCCCATACCGAGATTTTTCAGCGTCGCGCCCATACACGTCGCCAGATGTCCCGTTACGTGAGATACCGCTAAAATCGACTGCACCCGCACAATGTCGTATGCGATAGAAACCTCCTTATTCAGTTCGCCGTTAATCTGAACAGCCGTCTCGCTTGTCCCGAAAAGCCCGTCGGGCGGTATGAAAGGTATCCCCAGCCCTTTTGCGTCGAAACCGTGCTCGGCGGCCAGGAGCGCGTGGTCAATCGCGTTATGCCTTCGGCCAAGGTACAGCGTGCTGGTATCCGTCAAAAACGGCTTTGTCTTTAATGCAATCAATTCATCAATCAGTCCCTTAAAGCAGGGCGCTTTGATATAGGTGGTGTTGCCGTGCTCGCCGACGTGCACTTTTATCGCGGTAAAGTCATTCGGCTTGAAGCACTTATTCAATCCCGCCTTCTTAAACAGCCGGCGTGCCTTGTCCGAAATTACCTTCTCGCCTTCGCCGGCGCCCGCTTTTATGAAATATACCTTTGGTTCCATAATCCGAATTTTACATTATACAAACAAGTGTTGCAGCAAAATACGCCGTTTCCGTCATCAACTTCACCGCGAACGCGTCTATCGACAGTCGCACCGCCATCGCAATTATGGCAGCAGCTCCACATTTCCAGTTTCCTTTCATTTCGCCGTCGGCCGGCTATACCGTTCCAGTTGAGCTTTAATCAGATTGACAAGCTCCCTGTTGCCCTGCCTGTCAGCCGGCGTCAATCCCTTTTCGAGCTGCTCGACCGCCTTTTCGACCTGGCCTTTTGCGTCGTAAATTGTTGCGGCCCTGTAATACAGTTCGGCGCAGGAAGGCGTTTGTTGCTGCATAGCCAGCAGCGTTTCCAGGACTTCATCGGTTTTATGGCCGTCAATACCCGCCTTGCAGATGTTTTTCAGGGCATCGCCGTAGCACGGCTTTGCCTTAATTGCTGCGTTGAAATGACCGATAGCTTCTTCATACTGCCCGCGTTTGGCCAGTGAAACGGCGTAATTATTCTGCGCTTCGGCGTAATCGGGTTCAATTTTTATCGCCCGCTCAAATTCAGCCAGCGCCTCGTCCGTCTGTCTTTTGTCCCTGAGAGCACAGCCCAGGTTGTTATGCGCCTTTGCGTATGCGGGATTGATTTTCAGTGCCTGCCTGTATTGCTCTATCGCCTCATCCAGCCGCCCCAGCGTCCAGAACGCCACGCCGCAGTTATAATGCATTATGTAATTGTTCTTCGTCGTCGCCAGCGCATACTGACACAGCGACACGCTGTCTTTCCAGTGCCCGACCTGCGCCCTCGTCATAAGCAGCAGAACGCCTAAAGCAGACGCGCCCGCCGCGGCGGGAATGACCTTGGGCAGTCGTAACTTCCCCGCAAGCTCGTAGGCAGACCAAGCAACAATGATGTAAATACCAATCCCGGGCAGGTACATATACCGGTCAGCCATACCCTGCGCCCCTATCTGGACCAGCCCAATCACGGGCACAAGTGTTCCCAGATACCAGAACCATCCTGTAAACAGCCAGCCGAACCTGCGCCTCAGAATAATTGCAGCCGACGAAACCAGCACGAGCAGTAAAAGGCACGCGCCCGCTTTCCACGCGGCCAGCTCGCTAAAGTTAAACGGGTACAAAACCGACAGCGAGGTCGGCCAGAAAACCTTCCCGATATAATTTATATACGAAACCAGCGTGTTCTCTGCGCGTGAAATTAAAGGCACCTTGACGATGTCCGATACCGCGCCGCCCTGTGCCTGTGCCATATACGTCACGACGCACGACGCCGCAGACATCAATAGCAGGGGAATCTTTTCGTAAAATGAATTGAGAATTGTGAATTTAGAATGTAGAGTTTTTTCTTCTGTTTCTTCATTCTTATTTCGGATTCTATTGAGAGGCCAATGGTCCAGGAGAATCAGAACAAACGGGAGCGTAACGAGCATCGGCTTGGAAAGCAGGCCCGCCGCAAACAAACCCGCGACCGTCAAATACCGCCAAAGCCCCGGCTTTTGCGAATATCGAACATACGCCGCTATCGTTAAAAAACAAAAAAACGTGCTCAGAACGTTTTTTCGCTGGGCGACCCACGCGACTGATTCCACCGCCAGGGGGTGCAGCCCGAACGCCGCCGCGACAAAGGCGCTCGGCCACAGCGCCCCCGTCATTGCCTTTAATATCAAAAACAGAAGCACAACGCCGGCGATATGAAAACCCAGACCGACTAAATGGTGACCCGCCGGGTCAGGCCCGAAATATACACAGTCGATTATGTGGCTTAGCCACGTCAGCGGATGCCAGTTGCTCGCGTCCCGGCTCGTAAACGCCCACACGATTGAGCCGGCATACAATCCTTGCTGCACGTGCGGGTTGTTCGTCACGTATAAATCATCGTCAAAATTGACAAAATCATTGTTCCTCACCCCCTCGAACGCCGCGAAGGTCGCCGCCGCAAGCAGCAGGCATAACGCCGCCGTCCTGATTTTACCTCGCGGTTCGCAATGTTTATTGTTATCGGTTTTCATACGGTTTATATCATTTATAGTTACGTCACCCGCACCTGTTATCGGGGTCTTTCCTTTTTTGCATAAAGCAGTAATTAAAAACGTGCTTCATAAACTTTCCCGCGATTTCGAGGACGCGAAAATCAATTATTTCAAAAAAACGCCCGAAAAGCTCGCGCAATTCCTGTTCAGATGATAAATAAACGGCCGTTCCCATATTCGTTTTTCTGTGTTTGCATGTGCCCTTAAATGCTGCGTCCCTTTCATTAAAACATACCGAAACGTATTTCCCTCCCGGCTTCAAAGCCCTGTGCACGTTCTTGACGTATCCCGGCCTCTGCTCCGGCGATATATGATGAAGCAATCCCCAGTCGTAAGCAAAATCAAACGGCTTTTGCAAATCAGGCCAGTCGCCCGTCAAATCAGCGACTAAAAATCTGCACTTCACGTTTTTCATCTTAGCGTTTCGCTTCGCTTTCTTTATCGCCGTTGGCGAGCCGTCTATGCCAATAACATCAAAGCCAAGACCCGCAAGCCAAATCACGTAATTGCCCAATCCACAGCCCAAATCCAAGGCGCGACCACACTGAACTTTGCCGCTTTCGAGCAGCTCGACCAGCAACGCAGGCGGTGTTTGGCTGTTCCACGGTATCTCTTCAGGAGAGCTTTCCCGGTAAATTTCTTCAAAATGTTCCAGCGATTGCTTATAAGTCATTTATGATATTTCTCTAATCGCCGCTTAATCTCATCGGCAAGCTCGCGTCTGTTCTGGCTTTCGGCCAGCTCCAGCGCCTTTTCAAAGCTCTCTATCGCAGCCGATACGTCGCCTTTGTCCTCGTAAAGAATCCCCGCCTGGTAATACAAATCCGCGTTATCGGGAATTTTTTGCAGCCAGTCCGCAATCACTTTCATGGCCGCGCCGGGATTTTTCGCCATTACCGCGGCGTTGCACAAATTCTTCAAAACGCCAGAAAAATGCTTTCCCGGCGTCAACGCCCTGCTGAAATGCTCGACTGCCTTGTCATACGCCCCTTGCTCGGCGAGGCAAATCGCGTAATAATTGTGCGCCGACGTGGAATTCGGCTCAAACTCGAGAGCCCGCTCGAACGCCGCTGTCGCCTCCGCGAATAAGCCCTTCTCACTATACACGATTCCGAGGTTATGGTATGCCCTCGCTAAGCGGGGATGAGCCGCAATCGCACGCTTAAAATGCTCCGCCGACTCATCGAGGCGACCTGCTTTTCTGAGAAGCTCGCCGTAATTGGTTTCTATTCGATAGTTATTTTCCGTTACGGCCAGCGTCCGCTCGTATATCGTCATACTGTTTTTCCAGTATCGAACCTGCTGCCGGGTGAGCATAAACAAGATGACGAGCGCCGCCGTTGCGCCAATCGTCAAAACCGGCTTAGGTATCCTGAATTTCTCCCGCAAATCGCCGGTCAGCCACGCGACGATAATGTAAATTCCAATTCCAGGCCAGTAAACGTATCTGTCGGCCATACTCTGCAGGCCCACCTGAATCAGCCCTATCACGGGCACAAGCGTCCCGAGAAACCAGAACCATCCCGTAAACAGATAACCGAATCGGCGTCTTAATCCAATCGCCGTCACCGAAATCGCCGCGAGCAGTAAAAGGCAGGACCCCGTCTTCCAAAATGCCGGCATCCTGATGTTCAAAGGATAAAGCACGGCCAGGGAAGACGGGTAAAAAATCTTGCCGATGTAATTTACATAGGATATCAGGGCGTTGCTTACGCGCAATCCCAGAGGCAGCAGGGTAAAATACGCCACCGCTTCCGCCCTGGCCTGCGCAATATACGTTATCACGCAGGACGCCGCCGACATAACCAAAAGCGGCGTCTTTTCAGAAACAGAAGCCCGAAACCACCTCAATCCTTTGATTTTTGCGAATCTGCCTAAAGGCCAAAAATCCAGCAGCATCAAACAAAACGGCAGTGTTACCAGCATCGGCTTGCTGGACAATCCGGCCGCAAAAAAAAACACGACAATCAGGTATCGGCGAAGCCCCGGTTTTTGTGCGTATCGAAAATACGCCGCGATGGTTAAAATCCCGAAAAAAGCGCTCAGCAAATTCTTTCGCTGGCTAACCCACGCGACGGAATCCACGCCCAACGGGTGCAATCCGAATACCGCCGACACAAAAACGCTCGGCCAGAACGCCCCCGTCATCTTCCTCAAAATCAGCAAAAGCAGCAGTGTATTGGCGATATGAAAGCCGACGCTGACCAGGTGATGTCCCGCCGGCTTCATTCCGAAAACTGCACAATCGATTATGTGGCTCAGCCACGTCAGCGGATGCCAGTTGGCCTGATACAGGGACGTGAACGCCCACCGTATCGATTCGAGATTCAATCCCTTCTGAACCGAGGGGTTCTCAGTCACGTATGTATCGTCGTCGTAATAGACAAAGTCGTTTTTGCGAACTCCCTCGTATGCGGCAAATATCACAAGCGCCAGCATGATGCATATCAGCAATATCTTTCTTCCGTCATTTGTCATCGGTCTGTTTTTTTGTCTGTCGATACCTCTCTAATCGCGGCTGAATCTCCGCGACAAGCTCTAGTTTGTTCCGGCTTTTGGCCAGCTCCAGCGCCTTTTCGAGCAGCGCGATGCACTGTTCGTCGTTTCCGAGCATCCTGTAAATCATTCCCTCGTTGTAATACAGTTCCGCGTTGTCGGGAGTTTTTTGCTCCAGGCCTTTGATTATTTCAAGCGCCGCGTTTAATTTACCGCCCTCGACGCCCGCCTTGCACAGGTTATTCAGCGCGCCGGGTATAAACGTTTTTCCGGATAGCGCCTTTCTGAACCTCGCGATTGCCTCGTCATAAAGCCCTTTTTGGGCAAGGATGACCCCGTAGCCGTTATTCGCTTCGGCGTGATTCGGCATTATTTGAAGGGCCTTTTCGAACTCCGCCTCCGCCTCGTCAATCGAACCCCGGTCCTGCAGGGCGCAGCCGAGGTTGGTGTGCATTATATAGTTGTCTTTTGTTACCGCTGTGGCGCGCCTGCAAAGCGTGATACCGTCTTTCCAGTATCCCGCCTGCTTTCTTGTGACAATCAGCAGGACAGCGAGAATACATACTCCGATTGAGGCGATAATTTCCCTCCGCAGGCGCAATCCCGCCGTCGCGTCTGCTGTAAGCCACGCGACTATAATGTAAATTCCTATACCCGGGATATAGATATACCGGTCGGCCATACTTTGTGAGCCGACCTGAACCAGCCCTATCACCGGCACTAAAGTGCCCAGATACCAGAACCATCCCGTAAACAAATACCCCCGTTTACGCCTCAGCAAAAACGCCCCCGACGAGATGAGCGCCAGCGCTAAAAAGCACACAACTGCCTGCCCCAAAGGCGGCCCGTCCAAATTTATCGGGTATAATACCGAAAGATTCACCGGGTAAAAAATCTTGCCTATATACCCGATATACCCAGCCACAGTGTTTCCCATTCTTGCGCCCATCGGCACAAGGTCGAGACCCGACATTGACTCCTTTTTGGTATGTATTATTGTCGCTGCACTCAGCGCAGCCGACATCACCAGAAGCGGCGTTTTGTCAATGACCGAAGCCCAAAGCCACCGCCATCCCCTGGCGTTTGAAAATCTGCATATCGGCCAAAAATCCAGCAGCATCAGTCCAAACGGCAGCGTAACCAGCATTGGCTTGCTGAGCAGTCCGGCCGCAAAAAGAAACGCGACCGCCAAATATCGACCGACGCACGGTTTTTGTGTATATCGCAAATACGCCAATATCGTAAGAAATGCGAAAAAGGAGCTCAGGACGTTCTTTCGTTCAGCGACCCACGCGACGGACTCCACGCCCAGAGGGTGCAGCCCGAAAACAGCCGACACAAAGACGCTTGGCCAAAACGCGCCTGTTGTTTTCTTCAATATCAAAAAAAGCAATAATACGTTTGCGATATGAAAACCGACGCTGACCATGTGATGCCCCGCCGGCTTCATTCCGAAAACAGCACAATCGGTTATGTGGCTCAGCCACGTCAGCGGATGCCAGTAGCCGGTTTCAGAATCCGTCAGCGCCCATTTAAGCGAATCGGCGTTCAGCCCCTTTTGCACCCGGGGATTGTCCGTTATGTAAATGTTGTCGTCATAATTGACAAAATTGTTTTTGCGAACTCCTTCGTATGCGGCCAATACCGCAATCGCTAATGCGAAGCAAACAAACAGAGTCCGTCGTTCTGCGTTCTGCATTCCGTGTTCTGTATTCTGCATTCCGTATTCTTTATTCTGCCTTTATTATTCCCTCATTTGTCAGGTCTTCAATAATCTTTTGGCCTGGTTTGACTATTAAAAATTCTCTCACGTCCCATTTCCCATCGACGAGCCGCTGCATTAAGCCCGAGTCGCCCTTGACTAAATCATACGTCCAGCCGAGGTATTCAGCCGCACGTTTTGTATATTCCTTTTCCGTCAGCGAATTTGCAAATCCCCAGTCGATATACGTAGCCCAGCGGTATTCTTTGAGCCAGTTTTGCTCCCTTTCCATCAGAAATCCCGCGTTGTCCTTGCCGTATTTCTGTATGTATTGATTCAGCGTCCTTTCGAATCTTTCCTTCCCCGGCTGCATATTCGTCTCTATCCATCCGGGGCTAAACCAGTAAACGCCCTTGTGGCTCTCGAAATAATCCCTGTATTTATCCTTCGACCCCAGCAGCAGCGTTACACAGTCGTGCCCCCTCGGCACAACGAGCGGGATTTCCGAATGAAGGCCCACGGTTCCGTTGCTGCAAAGCCCGTAGCCCAGGAGCTGCGCATCATACTGCCTGCCGTCGGCGTCGCTTGTAGCGTCGAGATGCTTTTGGACCTCCCCGCGCATAATCGCCGGCTCATTGTGCAGCCCCTGCTTCACCGCCACAACGTCAACGACGTTGGGCGACCTGGCCGCGCAATAATACGCCTCCCTCTGCATCACCTTGCAAACTATGAATTGCAGCCGCATAAACGCGGCCAGCTTACCACAATGGGCATCTCATTTCAAATCGAACAGCGAATTATCCACCGGCTCGAACCACCCTATATTGACGCTCGCGCAGGCGGCGTTATAACCCGGCTTGCCTTCGAGGTTAGCCATCGGCTTTGGCTCAATATGCCCGTCCGCCCAGCCGACGTTTGCTTTACCCAAATGCCGGAAATGTATCGACGGAACTGGAAAGCCCATTGCCCTTCCGGTAACGTCTGGATTTCCGTTCAAAACCCAATAACGCGGCTGTGCAAACGAATACTCGACTAAATACCAGTTATTCTGATATTCCTTATAGAATGCCGTATCTGCGAACATAAGCGTCTCAAAAGGCATCTTGACCTCTGCAACGTTTGTTGTTTCGGCATGTGCTTTTCTCCAGATGCTCAATGTTGTAAGACCGTTTCGCCAGAGCCGGCTGCCAAGATACTGCATATTGTACCCGTAACCCCCGCAGCCCTTTTCGAAGTTGATTATCCCGGATTGGTCTTTTGTGAAAATCACCGGCTCTGGACATTCCTTGACCTGGCCGTCTCCAAGATATTCAGCCAAAGGGCCTTTCAACGGGTCGAATGGCGCATCATTTCCATCCCTGACGCCATGCCAACGATGATAACCACCCTGTAAAATACCTGCGTTCCGCCAGTAGTCCTGAGCTGCCGGAACATAGTATCCGCCGCTGTCATTCGAATATCCTATATTGGCCAGCACAAGCTGCCTCAGGTTTGACCGGCACACAATTGCCCTCGCGTGCCCCCTTGCCTTATTCATCGCCGGCATCGTTACCGCCATCACCATCGACACCGTCGATACGACTACCATCACCTCCACCAGGCTAAATCCGTTGCTGGTGTCCTTCTTCATTTTTAGTTCTCCTTAATGATAAAGCGTTTTCTAAACCAACCGTTCAATCACTGGTTTATTCTCCATTGCTCTATCATCAGCCACTCCTCCGCGAATACCGCAAAATCCAGAAAATCCACCACCATATCCTTGGGGCTGTTTATGTCGCACCGTGAAAACCAGGCGGCCTGTCCGAACTGACTTCGCCAGGCGTTGGCAAAAATCACAAAATCCTCGTAGTTGACTATCCCGTCTAAGTTGATGTCTCCGCGATACTGTTGCGGATGCAGCACGCCTATGGCCTCCAAATCCAGCCCTCCCGATTCGTATGTTGGCCAGGCGTCATATATCGGGTGGTTTGCGTCATAGTAATCCCAGTCGGGCCAGGTACAGGGGTCTATATGTTTTTGCCCTTCGTCGTTAAAATCTCCGCTTCCCGGTATGTCGATTATGCGAACATACGTAATGTTGTTGATGTCAACGAGGCCGCTTAGCACGTTCGGGTCATTTTTAATATCGTCAAGGTCGAAAGGCGTTCCTGTAAACTCACCTATCAACTCCTCATTGCCGTTATTCGGATGTTTTCCGGCAAGATTATATACGTCAGTGATGCTAAAGAAATAGTACCATTGCATGTTTGGGTCAAGGGCGGGCGTCATTAAAGCAACTGCAGGGAATCGCGCAAAATCTACGTCGTTGGTCGAGACCTCTACATAACCGAGTTCACCGTAACACTCATTTTCCGAAACACGAAATCCATTTTCGAAAACAACAAAGTCATACCCTTTTTGATTTTGTATTGTTTCGCTGAAAGATAAAGTTATACGTCCGGTTGGCACTCCGGCGTCAATATCTTCCTGATACAGGTCGCCTAAGCTAACCGTATATACTTCATCTGTATCGCTCATCGTCGGACCTAATGCCTTCGTAGGGTACGCCCACCACGGCCGCATATATTGCGGCGTCGGCTCGTAGCTCGCAACGGATGTTGCCCAGCCGCGGAATATCGGGTTTATTACCGCGTTCGGCTCTCCCGGACTTGCGTATTTGCCGTCCGAACCGACGTATCCGCTTACCCCCGGCTCATTATACGGCCCTGCTCCCACTATCCGGCTTGAACCCAGCACTCCAATAAACAATATCACCGCCCTTATGCTTTTCATCATCCCTCGCCGAAACCTCACGACAATCAATGAACGCCGTCGTTCATCGATTATCTTTTACAACGTCTTAAAACACCCAGCACTCCGAAGCCCATAAATACCAATGTTGCCGGCTCAGGCACAACGATATCGATTACAAAATACCCGGGTGTGTTCATACCCCAGGTTCCCATATCACTCGAGCTTAAGCAGAACTCCACGCTCTTGACCACCCCCAGCGGGCTTAAATCCGCGAACCGCCAGTCATTGACGATGTAATCCATTTGATTATCTGCGAAACGGAAATCCGCCAGGTAAAAATCTACGCTTCCTGTAATCTCGCCCAGCTCATCTTTGCCCGTCATTGTCAGCAGGAACCAGTCCGGGTCGCCGCCCGTCGAGCCGCCGAATTTCTTGGCGAACATATCCCCGTCACGCATCGAGTAATACGCGTAGTTGTTATTGGTCACGTAGAGCCCGCTTACAAGCGTCGGCTCCTCCAGGATCATCGTCGGCGGCTGCATTTCATCTTCATATCCGTATCCAACCGCGTAGTTTGTGCTGCCGCCCTGCCCGCCGCCTGTTATCGCGTTGTACTGGCTCGTCCAGCCCGTCGCCGAGGAATCGCTTATGTTCGAATACGCAAATCCCGCCCACGAGCCATACGTGGTATTGTAGTGGTTGTAAAACCACGCCCTGCCGCTGGCGAATCCGCCTGAGCCGTCCGAGCCGTTCCAGTACGATTGTGTTTCCAAACTCAAATCCTCAAAATCCGCTATTCCTTCGGCTTTAACCACTCCACAGAGTAAAAATACAAACACTGCTGCCAAAGCTCTCATCACCATCTCCGAAGCCATTTGCCCTTCTCCATTGTCTCAAAGCGTTCTTTCTCATAGTTTTTTCACCTCCTTGCTCTGTTTTTTCCTACCGATTTGTTTTGTTAACCGTCTAAATTTCCTTACGCCTCCTTTCACGCGTAATATTCCAAACCGCGTAAAATAAAAAAGCCGTCGTCCCCGCGAAGGAACGACGGCTCATCATTTTTTATTTTCTATTTTCTATTTGAGAAAAAATCCGCTCAGCTCATTCCCGTAAATAGAAAATATAAAATTGAAAATAGAAAATCTGAAGGGTTCCTTTCCGCGAGAACTCCATTCACAATTAGCTGACTACAGGCAGGTTTTCTGACTTGCGCCTTACCGAAAAGCCGCCTTCCCGTTTCGCGTCGTTTTGCTTTCCATAACAAAACTGACGCCGAACAGTGGAACTAATGCCTTTCGGATTTCCACCCCGAACCGTTTCTGGTTCAGGGCGAAACAGACGCTTACAGCGGCGGGTCCGTCACGGCTTCTAACCGTGTTCCCGTTTAAATTATCCCGGCTACATAAGCCGGGACCTGTAATCGTTTTATTATATTCTCAAAGAGCACCTTCTTTTTACCTTTATTCTTCTCGCATTGCAACAAAAAAATAAAAATTTTTACGTTTAAAAAACGGGGTCTGCTTGACCCGTCGGCCACGCAGACCCCGAAAATTTAACTTAATATCTTATACTACGGCCACAGTTCCGTGTCCAACCAATGCTGCATCAGTTTTGCATAATCTCTGAAGTTGATTATCTGTGTCGATTCGGACCTGTTGAGGTTGGCACTATCCAATAACGGCACAATACGAGACGCTGCCCCGTTCTTGGCAAGCCACTGTATCTCGTGTTCAGTCAGTGCATAGTTATAAACTCTGAACTCATCCAGCTTGCCAAGCCAGAAGCCCCAGTTCGGCCCCATAGCTCCGATGCCCGGGTTATAGTACCTGTTGCTGCGGGTAGCGAGTCGGAACGAACCAGGCGCAGGCCACACTGGCAAAGGCACATTGACGTCGCCTTCAACAAAGCCGATACGTACGCCGTTTTCATAAATCTCCTTGATGTTGTTGATGTCGTCATACGTGAATGCATAGTGGTTCCAGCGTTTTCCGTAATCGCTTAATCTTGCCCACTGTGGGCCGGGACGACCAACGTTCTCGCCGCTGCTTGATCTCATATCTACGTATCTAATCTGCGGACCCCAATCATGATTGCGCGGCCACGGCGTCGGAACCTGCGATTCAATCAACTGGCTGTCGTCGTTACTGTTGTTCGCATTGGCTTCCGCCGGGGTCTTTGTGTGCATCGTGAACACTGAAGCCCAAGTCGCCGCGTAATCTCCGGTCGGCTGGTAGTTCATATCATACGCAGTCCAGAAGCTGAAGGTTACGCCATTCGTATCGGGATGATACGCCGAGGTTGGAACCTCTACCCACGTCCTCAGACCCGCCTCTAAGTTAAGGCATTGACCGCTAGCGCCGTCGCTGGCCCACAGTTTTGAATTTGGATTGCCGATTGTGCCGTGCCTGTTGTTTCCTGAAGAATCGGTCGCTGTCACTGTGCCGGAGGTGCCGGTTTCGGTATCGAACTTGTACCAGACCGTCAAGTGGCTGGAATCGTTGAGCGGCTGGACCGCTCCGGGATAGGTCAGGTTAACGTCCGAATCGAGCCAGTATTTGGTGTCATAAGTCGAGTTGTAGAACATGTAATCGAGGTCGAAGAAGTTCACGGTGCAGTCACCAGGCGTCCAGTTGCCGGCTTGATTATAAGGACCGCCGGCCAGATCGCCTGAGAATTCGTTGGGGTCATTGAATCCGCCGTATTGTGTCAGACATCTCGGCATATACAGCCGGATTTTATCGACGTAGATAATGCCCGTCCCGCCGTATGTATAAGGAGGAGGTCCCCATGAACATCTCGGGCCGGTTCCTATATACAGGGCGTTAATGTCCGTCAGGTCAACGGGGCCAGGAGTTCCATTATCTCTAAGTTCAGCAAGAGCGATGTTCCATTGATTGCCCATTCTACCGCTGTCGAACTGTCTTTTCTGAATGATGGTGTCGTCGCAATAGACAACCCCGATGTTGCCGCCAGAGTCCTCTATCGCCACGTACAAGTTGTCATAGTCGGGGTTGGTGCTGCTGAAAATATTTCCATCGACGCTGATAGACAGTGATTGCGTGTTAACAATCCCGCCGGCGGTCCAGTCAATTCCTGTCCCATTATAATCCATCTTGGCTTCCGACCACGGACAAGCTACTGTACCCCTGTTATCGAATGCGAACCGCATCTTACCGGCGTCCAAAGTGATTGTGCCGCCTGGATTGGCAGTACACTCAGGGAAGCAGTAGTTCGTTGTTGGTGCTTTCCATGCGGAGTTCATATCCGTCTGGCTACTGTAGCTGAAGGCATCGACAGTAACATAGGGAGCCATTGTGAAGGACCATATATTCCCTTTCCACGGGCTGCCAGCGGTGCTGTCGTTTGCTTCATCGACGCGCCAGTAGTAAGTTGTCCCAACTTCTAAAGTGTAATCCCCGGCCAGGTCGAGAAGGTTATAGGAAGCAGGCGTCTGCCGGCCTCTGTAAACCGTGGGGGTATTTGTGTCAGCGTTGTTCACCTCGTCGAGATCTGTGCCGAAGTAAACCGTGTGTCCATTTGTATCCGCTGTCAAGGCGCCGGCAGTCCATGTAATTTCGGGCAGCTTTATGCTGAAATCAGCCGTTGTAGTGCCTGTCGCCGGCACCGGGTCATGGGCCTGGGGGGTAAAGGTAGTGAACCGGTAGATTGTAGGTTTATCGACGCCGGCTTCACTATCAACTCCCCAATAGCTGTTACCGTCGTCGGCGTGAAACGGCACTGGTACAGTTGGGGTGTCGTTATACTCGTCAATTCTCCAGTAGTAGGTGGTATCGAGTTCGAGCGGCCCGGGAGGGGTATAGTTGGGGTCAGTCCGCCTGCCCTGATTCGCGGCGCTAAGGCGTCTGGCTACCCTGTTAAAACTCGTGCTGAACCACACCTGGTGGCCGTCGACGTCATCAACCCACTTTCCCGGTTTCCAGCTTAAAATAGGATTCAGACTTATCTCCTTTTCGTAGTTCCGCGGCGTTGGATGGTAGGCATTCCCGTCATAGGGGACGCCATAGACGGCCATTACGGTGTCGTGGGACTCACCGCTGAGCTGAGAGCGGTAGTTGCCGGGGTTCGATGGACCGGGTCCCTCTCCGTTGTCCCTGCTCGCCGGGCACTCATATCCATCGCCATTCGGATCGTATGGATTATCTACCCCGTAACGTATCCACAAAAACGGATAGTCCACACAGTTTTCAGGCCCCCAAATCTCAAAGGCATACATATGACCGGGTTCGAGGTCCACCAGGTCATCGTCTGAGAACGTGAATGTGACGAGCTCATCGTTGTCTCCGTCGGCAAATTCCATCAGCGCGACATCGCCTAAAAAGCCGGTAGTATCTGAAAGGAAATCAACGCCGGGGTAAGAACTTTGAGTAGCGGGGGTATAGCTGCCCGGAAGCGAATCCAGATTGGGGTCGTTGATATCGTAGAGGTGCAGGGTGTACGGGCCGACTGTGTCGCTTCCGCCTCCGCCGACGCGGATGACGATATCGGTCACAGAGAATCCTATGTCGCTTGCCGGCACCGTGAATGTCTGACTAACGCCTCTGCCGCCGATAAAATTCTCGGCTATCCTTAGGTTACCTGAACCGCCGCCGTCCTCGTTATAACTTGGCAGCTCGTTTGGGTCAGTGCAGGTTATGATTTTTGGTGGACTCCCGTTCAATGCAGACCAACCCACTGTCATAGGTGAGTGATTGACATCGATTGTGGCATAGCTTGGCGTACTCAACGTTGCAAAGGCCGATATTAACACAAAACAGCAAATAATAGTTTTTTTACACACAGTTATTTTCCTCCATAATAATATAAAGTTCCAGATTTAGACGTAAAGTCATACATATTGCCTGGCTACGCAACCAAGCCCTCGTTATCGCTTTATAGTATAGCAGGCCCGTCCCGAAAAATCAAGGTTTTTTTGCAGTTGATAGAGTTTTTTTCTGGCGGCATGGGCTATGAATTCCCAAAAACCGTGTTTTCCGGCTAAAAACAGGTGCATAAACCGAATCTCCCTGCGAACGGACCGAATTTGCACAATTGAACTCATATTATGAGGTTTTTAATGTTTTTTCGATTAATAAGCGTGATATTTTGGTTTTTTGAGCCGTTTTCTGCCAAAAGACAATATAGTGTCATTAGGGTTCCGTAGTTTCGTAAAAAACCGGGGCCTGTCTTGAATAATCCAGACAGGCCCCATTTTGATGCAAACTAATAACTCGGTGCCTTGTCGGTTTAATTATCTTTTCCTGCGGAGTAATGCCAGGCAGCCAAGACCAAGCAGAGTCATTGTTGCCGGCTCGGGAATCGTCAGCCGGGCATTGTCAAGGTAAATCGCGTGTGGCTCTGCGCTATCACTGTTGAGGGCAAAGATAAATTCCACATAGCTGGGATTGGGCGTCCCCTTATAGTCGCTATAGTCCCACTGCACTGTTGTAACCCGAATCCCGGAACCATCCCAATAGTCATAATGGGCCGCGGGTTTATCGCCTATGTCAGTCCAAGCGTAACCATCAACGTTTATCGAAAGCGCGTAAATCTCATTCCAGCCGCCGGTCGTGCTTGGCGCTGAAATAAAGTCAATCGAAAACACGAAGTTTTCCATGAAGCCGGCTCTTTGGGTCTCGTTCAACTGAATGCCAAGTTGCTGGCCCCATCCGGTTATTCCCGATATTTCCAAACAATATTCATCCAGTGAGGATGTCATATCGGACTGCGCATACGTGATGCCGTTTATAGTCTTGGGCATCGGGCCAATCGATTCCGGGCCCGGACTCCAACAAACCCATCCGTCGCCGGAGTTGTCTTCCCAATTACCTATGACAACGTCTGCCGCATTGCCCGTGGAAATCAGACACACCGAAATTGCAAGACACATAAAAATTAACTTTTTACACATTTCTTCATTCCTCCTTCTTAAATTGCCAAAACTTCTTTTTCGTGATACTTTGGCAACAAGCCAAACTTCACGTTGCTCTCAACAAGCGCAGTGATCACTTCTAACATGTCGCGCCTGTCTCGAACAGCATTGAACAAGCACTAATTGACTTTCACCTTTTTATAACCTTGTGCTTGATCAATAAATCAAAGACACCTGCAACATCTTTTTTTTGGCTTTACCCTCCTCACGAGGGAGCCACATATCTACACATGTTTATAGCTTCTCTTGACTTTACCCAATTTACCAGATTCATTTTGATATGTCAAGCAAATTATGGGATGTTTTTTAAAAAAACGGAATATTTTCTGGGTAAAGATATATGACTGATAGATGCTGAAAAGTGATAAAAAATGCGTTCCGGAGCCCCTGAAAACGTGGTAAAAGCGGAAATCCTTGAAAAAAGAAGCTCCAAAGCCGGTTTTTGACGGTTTAAGCAATTTTTCCGCCGACCTGTTGAGTGCGTATGACAGGCAGAAGTAAGTTCGATTTATGGCTGAGGCGGGCTCGGACCTGATTATATAACCAGAGACGAACTCTCTCAAACGGGGAACGATTATACCTTGTTATCCATATTATTAAGACGTATTTATGGTTTAACTAACTGACGGCTGACAGTCGATATACTACACAGTGCACAAAAGGATAAACAGGTTCGACCGATGAGAAGGATGCTGGTTATAAATAAAGCTGCTGCTGTGGTTTACATTTTACTTGCCTGTTCGTTTCTAACGGGCTGTAATCCCGCCAAAAGCGACCTGGCGGTCTTTAACGCCCGGTTCGAGGCCGCCGATTACAATTGCGCCGCTCAGTTCGCCCAGAAGAAAATCAAAAACAGGCAAACCCCCTCCGGCTGCGACCTCCTCTGGACGCTTCAGCTTGCCGCCTCTGAAAGGGCACAGCTCAATCACTCGCAAAGCATCGCCTGCCTCGATAAGGCCGAAGAAATGCTCAAATACTATGATGAAAAAGCAAGTGGAATAGTTGATACAGCCGGCTCCACTATCGTCAATGATAACGTCGTTCCATATTATGGCGAGGAATATGACGGCGTTATGGTCAATACCTATAAGGCCCTCGATTTTATGGCCCAAAACAACCTCGAGCTGGCCAGGGTTGAGCTGAACCGCGCCCTCGACAGGCAAACCCGCGCCAAAGAGCACTTCAACGCCGAAATACGAAAGCTCGAAAACCAGCTCGCAAAACAAAAAGAGAAGAACAATAACGACGTTAACGCAATGGTTGACGACCCCAACGTCGCCGGCAAAATCGCGGCATACTACCCCAATCTCGACCAGTTCCAGTCATACCCCGACTTCGTCAATCCCTTCACGACGTATCTGGCTGGGTTGTTCTTCACCCTCGTCGGCGATTACCAGAAAGCCGGATACCTCTTGAAAGAGTCATACGGAATGGTTCCCGAAAATGACTATATTGCAAAAGACCTTGTTCTTACCGACGACGTTATTTCAGGCAAGGCGAAACTCGAAAACTTCGTATGGGTCATATTTGAAAACGGCCTTGGCCCCGTTAGAGAGGAGGTCCGTATCGACCTGCCTTTAATGCTGGCTGCCGGCAACATCTATTATACGGGCGTCGCCCTGCCTCGCCTGCAATCCAGAAGCATCGCCTATCTGTCTTTGGCAATCCACGCCGACGGGGGGGAATATCAAACAAAGCAAATCGCCGATATGGAACGGGTCATCCAGACCGAATTTAACAAGGATTTCAGGGGTATCCTTGCCCGCGCCATCGCTTCTGCGGTAGTAAAAGCCGCCGCTCAATACGCTGTCAAAGACAACGATCAATATGGTCTCGCGACGGCCTTTCTGGCCGTTTACACCGCCGCTACCACCGCCGCCGACGTGCGAATCTGGTCGGCCCTGCCTAAGGATTTCCAGGTCGCAAGATGCGCCATTCCTCCCGACCGAAAACTCCAAATCGCCCCTGCCGGAGGCGCATCATTTGAAATAAATATTCCCCCTTGCAAAAATGCCATCGTCTATATTAAAATTACTAACGCCGGGGCTATGCCGGTATATGAAATTCTGACTTTTTAGGAATTTATTCTGGAGGTGAATTATGAGATTGATGCTTTACGTATTATTGTTAACGACGGCCTTGTGCCTGGCCGGCTGTCAGCAGCAGGAAAAAGGCGTTATTCTGCAGGAAGACATAGCAAGTGACACGCTCGCAAGCAATATTGTTACCAAACCCATAATTCACGCCTTTAGCGCGATTATCGGGGAGGGTATCGAAATCGACCGCGCCGTAACTTACGTCAACAAAGACGGCTTTATGGAGCTTGAGGTCGCCGGCCACAACAGGTCTTTCGGAACAAAAAGATTCGAATACAAGGTCGAATGGCTCGACAAATCAGGTATGGTTATCGCCTCCCTGACCAATAAGTGGATGCTCACGTCCGCCGCCGGCAAATCGCCGTTTACCATTAAGGCCGTCGCCCCAAGAACAACCGCCGTTGATTTCCGTATGAACACTCGAAAAATTCCTGATTGATTGGAGATGAAACTATGATGAAGAAGATATTGCCTTTCGTATTAGCAGCAGCCCTTTTCGGCTGTGAACCATCAACCAAAAACATCGACACCATAAACGACCCCGGCAAGGCTGTTATGGGCTTGGATTACCGCGACTTCGAAAGGGCGGCAAGCGAAATGGTCCAGTCGATGGTCGCCTCGGGCGCGTTCAAAAAAGAAGGCGGCGGCAGATACGTCGTCGCGAAAGGCCGAATCCTCAACGATACTATGCAGCGTATCGACACCGACCAGCTTATGGCAAAAGTCGAGCAGGAGATGACCCGCTCGGGCCTGGTCGTTATGACCGCCGCCGTAGGGGCAGGCAACGCTCCGAAAGACAGTATGGTCCACGACGTCCGCGAAATTCGCGATTCGGACAAGGCCGACGAATTCAACAAGGACACCCTGCAGGCCAAAGGCCAGCTTATCGCCCCGGAACTGAGCATTTCAGGCAAAGTCATCCAGAGAAACGTCCGCTATGAAGGCGACAAGCAGCAGGTCGAATACTACTTCCAGCTCCAGATGAACAACCTCACCAATGGTCTGGTCTTCTGGCAAAATGAAATTGTTCTCGGAAAACGCGGCAGCAACAAAAGCGTCTCCTGGTAGTTCGCTTATTTAATCTGCCGATTTTTGGAGGTGCTGTAAAATGAAAGCCATTTGCTCGATAGTGGCAATAACAGTTCTTTTCTGTTCTCTTAATACCGGCGTTGCAGCAGATGCGAACGCTACTTCGAAGGATACTATATTTCGCCAGGTTCAGGGCCAGGGGCCGACAAAGGACGAGGCAGTCAAAAATGGTCTCTTTCAGGCGGTCGCCCAGGCAAAGGGAGTCGTAGTCGGCTCAGGCGATTACTCATTCGGTTATCGCTCCGCAACCGCCGACGTAAACGGGACCGGGACCGGCAAAAAAAGCGTCGAATTTGACGCCGTCTCAGTCCAGACAGCCGGCACACTCCAGACCACCGATATTGCCGGCCTTGTCAAAACTTACGAAGTAATCAACGAAAAGAAGCTCCCCGACGGCACATACCAGGTAACGCTGAAGGTCTGGGTCTATGACCATCAGCCGCTCGATAAATCCGCGAGAGTCCGATTAGCCGTAATGCCCCTTAGAACCGAGGCCGCATCATATAATTTTCTCGACCTTGTTATGACCGGTGACAAGCTCGCCGATAAGCTCGCCCAGAAGCTGACAACTGCCCTTACCCAGACCAATAAATTTGCCGTCTTAGACAGGCAGCACATACAGGAATACCTCCACGAGCAGGCCGTCCTGTTTAATACTGCCCCAATCGAGGAGCAGGCCAGAATCGGCCTTGCCCTCGGCGCTGACTTAATACTTGTAGGCACTATTACCGAAGCCAACCTCCGCATCAAGCAGACCGACACGGGCGCTATCGCCAATGTAACCTTTAAGGAATACCGCGCCGACTTCGGCTTCGATTATCAGCTTATCGTCGCCCCCTCACGGCAGGTCAAAACCTCCGGCTCAATTCGCCTGCGGCTCGAAACAGACGACGTCAAAAAACTCGTCGCCAAATGGGAGCCGTCCGACCTTGATTTGAATGAGCTTGCCGATAATCTCATCGCCGCGGCCGCCCTAAAGGTCGTCGATGAAATAAGCGATAAATTGTATCCGCCGCGAATCGCGTCAATTTCACCCGACGGCTCCATAATAATCGACCAGGGCGGCGACCGCTTCGCCGTCGGCACGGTGCTCGATGTCTTCAAGCCCGATATAAAAATTACCGATTCCGATACTGAAGAGGCCCTCGGCTTGACCGAGGTGCTTGTCGCAACTATCAGAATTGATAAAGTTGCGCCGACTATGTCATACGCTTCGGTGGTTTCGGGTGAGGCGTCGAAACTTTCTCAGGGTTTAATCTGCCGGGCAAAACAACTACCGCCGCAGGAACCCGAAGGCGCAAAAAGCCAGGTCGAGCGAACGCCTCAGGGCGGCGTCAAACTGCCTTTCGATAAATAGTTATTAGCTTTGTAATCATCTAAAAAGTTTTAAGTTTTTAGTTTTCAATTTTTAGTTCTTATGACCGCGGTAATTAGTGCGCCCGATACTCGTCAAAAGCTGGAAATTCTCAGCGCCGACGCTCAATACGATTTGGCCTGCGCCTGCGGCACGAGAGATGATGAGCATCGCAAACGCGGCGCGCAGGGCAAATGGATTTATCCCGTAACGCTTCCCAACGGCGGCACAAGCGTCCTGTTTAAAACCCTCATTTCAAACGTCTGCACCAACGACTGCAAATACTGCCCGCTAAGGTCCGACCAGGACGTCCGCCGATGCACGCTCAGCGAGGAAGAAACGGTAAACACGTTTCTCGATTATTTCAACCGCCGCGAGGTCTTCGGCCTGTTTCTTACCTCAGGCGTCCTCGGCACACCCGATGCGACTATGGAACGCCTTAACCGTATAGCCCGCATTCTTAGATACAAACGCAAATTCAGGGGTTACATTCACCTCAAGGTCATTCCCGGCGCAAGCGCAAACGCTATTGAAGAAGCCGTTTCGCTATCGACCGCCGTCTCGCTAAATATCGAAACCCCCGGCGCAAACCACCTCGCCAAACTATCCAGCAGAAAGCGGTTCATCGAGGATATCGTAGAACCCATCAAGCTCATCAGCCGATTGACCGGCCGCGGGAATAAATACGCCCGCGTTAAACAAACCACCCAGTTTGTCGTCGGCGCAGCCGAGGAAAGCGATTGCGAAATCATTAAGTATATGTGGGGCCTTTACGACCGCCTCAACCTCAAAAGAATTTACTTCAGCGCATACCAAAAAGGAATCGGCGATAATGCTATTGACGAACATAAAAGGCAAAATCCAGGCGAAATGTTTATGCGTGAGCATCGCTTATATCAGGTCGATTTCCTTATGCGTAAGTATGGCTTCACCGAATCGGATATCTGTTTCGACAACAGGGGCTTTCTCTCGCTCGAAATCGACCCAAAAGAGGCCTGGGCCAGGCGTCATCCCGATTATTTCCCCGTCAACGTGAACAAGGCGTCCAAATACGAGCTTTTGCGCGTTCCCGGCCTGGGCAACATTACCGTCAGCCGAATCATCGAACAGCGAAAAATCGCCAAAATTAAGAGTATCTGCGAAATCGGCAAACCCACAAAGTTGCTGAACAAGGCAAACGAGTATCTTATTTTTTAATGACGATGGGGCATTTGAATCCCGTCGGGGCGCTTTTTGTAACCCTTTGATAGCTAAGGAGACCTCGTTCGGTTTTAGTGAGTTTTGGCGATACGCTCGACCTGCTTAGGGTATTTTTGGATGTTTTCGCGGGATTTGATTTGCTAAGCGCATCGCAGCAGCGGCAGCGAAGCGAAGTCGGAACCGCAACCGTTTGACGAAAGATTTTTTTACTTTTTGCCTCTCTTTTTTTCGGGCTTGTCCAGCTCGAAGGCGTCGCAGACGGCTGTCAGCGCCTTTTCCGCCTGCGTCTTATCGATGATACAGCTTATGCGGATTTCGCTTGTGGTAATCGAGTCGATATTGACCTTCTCTTTGGCAAGGGCGCTGAACATCTTTTCAGCGATGCCGTAATGGCTTCTCATCCCGACCCCGACGGCCGATACCTCGGCGATGTCTTCGCGGATGAATAAGCTGTCGTAAGGAACCTCATTTTTAATCGACTCAACGGCCTCCCTGGCGGCCCTCAGGTCGCTTGCCTCGATTGTAAATGCCAGGTTCGCCTTGTCTGCGCTGCCCTCGGTCTGCATAATATCATTGATTATGACCTTCGCCTCCGCCAGCTGGTGAAATATCTTCGCCGCGTTGCCCGGCTTGTTCTCAACCCCGACCAGTGAGATTTTCGCCATATCTTTTTGTATTGTAGCCCCTGAAACCGCTATTCCTTCCATTTGTTCCACCTCTTTTGTAATAATAGTTCCTTCTACGTCGTTCATACTGGAACGAACGTGGATTTTAACGTTGTAATTTTTGCCGAATTCGATGGACCTGCTGTGCATAACGCCGGCCCCTAAGCTGGCAAGCTCTAAAATCTCGTCGTAGCTGACCTCCTTCATTTTCACCGCATTTTTATAAATCCGCGGGTCCGTAGTATAAATCCCGTCAACGTCGGTGTAAATGTCGCAGACCTCGGCTTTGAGCACGGCGGCGATGGCCACGGCGGTGGTATCGGAGCCGCCTCTTCCCAGGGTGGTTATGTTCTCGTTTTCGTCTATACCCTGGAAACCGGCGACAATCACGATTTTGCCCTCTTTAAGCTGCTTGTGGATTCGGTGGGCGTCAATGCTTTTAATTCTGGCCTTTGTATGGACGCTGTCGGTGAGCATTCCGACCTGAAAGCCGGTGAAGCTGATGGCCTTATAGCCCATCGCCTCCAGCGCCATAGCGAAAAGCGATACCGTCTGCTGCTCGCCGGTGCTTAAAAGCTGGTCCATTTCCCGTTTAGGCGGGTTGGGGTTCAGCTCCATCGCGTCCCGCACCAGCTCATCCGTCTGCTGGCCGCGGGCGGAGGCGACGACGACGACCTGGTAGCCGGCTTTGACGGCGTTAATGGAGCGTTCGGCGGCCCGGCGAATCCTGGCGGCGTCGGCGACGGATGTTCCGCCGAATTTCTGAACAAGTATAGCCATTTAGCTCTCCAACAAAAATTCAACCGACTTCCCACTATGTTGGTGGGAATAATTTATTAATTCTTAAGGAAATATTCCATAAGCTCGTAGCCATTTTCAATTCGCAAGCCGGATTGCCGGGCGTTCGGCTCGGTGAAGCCGGCCTGAAGGACGCCTGAGATGTTGGTCCCTGCCATAGCGAAAGGCACGGGGTCGCCGCAGTGGGAAGCGCTCTGAACGGGTGTGGGGTGGTCGGGCAGGACCATAATTCGCCAGTCGGGGAATTTCTGAATGGCCTCGTAAACGGGGCCAACAATATATTTATCAATCTGCTCAACGGCCTTTTTCTTCAATTCGGCGTTGCCTAAGTGGCCGGCCTCATCGGGCGCCTCGATATGGACAACCACAATATCGTATTTCTCAAGGGCATTAATGGCCGCTTCGCCTTTGCCCTGAAAATTGGTATCTATAAAGCCGGTAGCGCCTGGCACTTCGATGAGGTCAAAGCCGATGAGTTTTGCGAGACCTCGGACGAGGTCAACTGCGGTTATGGCGGCGCCTTTCAGGCCGAAACGCTTTTCGAAGCTTTCAAGGCGCGCCTTTTTGCCCTGGCCCCATAACCAGATTGAGGATACGGGATTTTCATTCAGGTCGGTTCGGACCCTGTTTATATCGTGATTGAGAAAGAACTGCTGGGAGCGAACCATAAGGTCGATTAGGAAATCGGCGCCTTTACCGCGGGGCAGGATTTTCTCGACTGGGGTACCGATGTAATCGTGCGGCGGGCAGGCCTTTACGTCGAAATCGAAACCCTTTAGGACGAGTAAATGGCGGTAGCTGACGCCGGTGTAGAAGCGAACCTTATCATTAGCGACCTGCTCGTTAAGCTCGGTGATGAGTTTTGCGCCTTCTTCGGTTGAGATGTGTCCTGCGGAGTGGTCTGCCATTTTGCCGTCGGCGAAGGTCACGAGGTTGCAGCGAAAGACCCAGTCGTCGGGCGATAATTGGACGTTTCGAGCGACGGCCTCGATGGGTGCGCGGCCTGTGTAATATGTTCGGGGGTCGTATCCGAGAAGCGACATCTGGGCGACGTCGCTTCCCGGGTCCATACCTTCCGGGACGGTCTGGACGATACCGAGCCGGCCGGTCTGGCTGATTTTATCCATATTGGGCTTGTCGGCGGTTTCGAGAACGGTTTTATTGCCGAACTGCTCGATAGGATTGTCGGCGGCGCCGTCGGGTATTATTATTACATATTTATTGGTCATACTTATTAAAAACCGCGCCCACAGAAGGCGGGGCTAAACAATAAATCGCGTTAAATCGGACACAGTAGTTTATTAGTTTTTTGGTGGGGAGTCAAGGCCGGGAAACGGCACAAAAGAAATTCAACGCAGAGACCGCGGAGATTTTTTTTATGATTTAATGGCAGACGAAGTTTTAGAATGGAATAAAAATTAGTATAGCAGCCACGGATTTATCACATCTTCAGCGACGATTCACGTTAGCCCAGTTCAGCTTTAACCAGCTCATACATACCGTGGCCGGAGTCACGGAGTTTTCCCTGCCGGCATAATTCCTCCCACACTTCACGCGGAAACTGGTTTGGCGGCTGGATGGCGTAAATGCCCTTGGCGCCGCTCGAAAACGGCCCGCGTCCGAGTGACGAATCGTCATCGAGGGCGGTGAGTTTCAGCCGTTTCTTGAACGCCTTGAGCGCGTTTTTGAGCATCTCGGGCAGTATGCTCCCGCCTTGCTGCTGTTCAACCATGATATGCCTCTTAATTTTTGTCCGCTATTTTCACCTCCAACCACGCAATAATCAACCACCAATAATCTAAAGTGCAAAATATAAATGAGTTTGTTTGACAAAGCCCAGTAACGCGGTATAATAATACAATACAAAAGATTAGAACATCTTCAGGCCGCATACGTAAACATTTAACCTTTTTTGTTTAGCGATTTGCCTATAGGAGTAACAATGGGAAAAATGCTGAAAACTTCGCCCGATAACAGGAAATGCATGTTTCCGAACTGCACGCATATCCTGAGTATATATAACCATGATGTTTACTGTCATATACATCGGGGCCAGGCGACCCAGGCGCAGGGGCAAAAACACAAGGTTTTAACTCGTCCTCATTCATAAACCGACATCGGTTTATCAAAGGACGCAAAGCAGTCAGTATAAAAGAAGAGCACAAGGGTATAAGAGCACAAGGGCATAAGAGCACAAGGGCATAAGAGCATAAGAGCACAAGAGCGCGAGGCAGAAGGAGGAAGACAGAAGACGGAAGGCGGAAGAGAAAAATTGCGGATTCAGTTAAAAAAATGGAAAAGCAGAATGTCCCCTTTTCCCCCGGGAGGATGTAACGAGTTCAGGAAATCCTGGTGCTTCCGCAAAACTATCACAGGTCTGGAATATCATCCGTTTTCCACAGTCCCAGGTGCTTATCACGATAATTTTCTAACGGGTATTCTTCATTAATCAACTTTATCGGTGTTGGAAAGCTAAAAGGTGGAAGCTGTAAGTTTACAGGTCGCCATTTACCTGTCGGGATATCTTCGTTTTTTTTTCTCCCAACAAAAGTCGTTGTCAGAAGATATGTGCTGCCAGAACTCTTTATATTCCTGAGGGCGCGAAAAACATGCCGATTTGAAAAGTGAACGAGGCAGTCCCGGCAAAGAATTAAATCGACTCTTGGTAATTCATCCTGCAGGAGGTCTAAAGTAATGAATCTATGACTATTATCACCATACTGTTCTTGATTGTTTCTTGCCAATTCATCAACAATATCGCCACCGATATATTCAACATCCATCTCTACCAGCTTCATCCAAAAGAAGTCCCCACAAGGAACATCAAGAAGAGACTTGCAATTCATTTCCTTGATTAAGAGCGTTAAATTTCTACGAACAGCTTCTGTTTGAACTATATCTGAGCCAGGTCCGGAAAGTGAATCCCTGTCCCCCCATTTCTTCCCGTGGAATATTTCAGTGAACACGCGCTTGGGAGATTTTCTAGACAAAGAGAAATACTTTGCTTGTCTCCAAAGAGGAACAAGAAATGGAAGTTTGGATTTTACGAAGGTCTTGAGCTGTATAGTCATAACGTTCTCCTATTCAGCAGACTTTGAATCACTCGGCGTTGCCGCCCAAAAAAATTATACAATCCGTATAATACGGCAAACAAAGGCAACTTGTTTCAGTATAAGAAGTTGCCGTGACTTCTTACTTATACGGGATTTTCCATATTAATCCGCCAGAGGCGGATAAAACGTTCGACTACACAACCGAGCATTCCAATTCAGCAATTATATTAAAAACTGCCTCGTATCGCCATTTATTTTTTTCAATATTTCTGACCTGCCGTCTTAAACAGCGTCTCCGTGGTTAAAACGGCGTTTCTTCAGGCCTCAAAAGAGCAGAATAACGGCAAAATGGGAAAGAAGACAAGGGATTTTTGGTTGGCAAAAGATAGAAGAGAGATGAATGTCCAACACCAAATATCGAATTTCGAAGTAAATGTCAGAGGTTAAGCGATTCCACGAAGTAGATTTTTATTCGTTGTCTTCCGGGATATCGACGATACGAATGCAGACGGGGGCGGCAGAGACGGTGTTCAAATCGGCGAGGCCTTTGAGGGCGGCGGTTATATTGGCCTGGCGGTTTGGGTGAGTGGTAATCACGACGGGGACGGAGTCGTCGGGGCCGTGGGCCTCGTGCTGCAGGACGCCGGAAATGCTGATGGCATTGTCGGCGAGGACTTTTCCGACCTGGGCGAAGACACCGGGCTGGTCCTTGGCCATTAAGCGGATATAGAACCGACTGACAAGGTTATCGATTTTGTCAATAAGGCCAACGACTTCGTTTCGGGGTTTGAGGCGCAAATGGTTGAAAATCGTTGCGGAGTTGCCCAAAGCGACGTCGATAACGTCGGCGACGACCGCGCTGGCGGTTGGGAGCATACCTGCGCCTCGGCCGATGAAAAGGACGTTGCCGACGGCGTGGCCGAAGATGCTGATGGCGTTAAAGGAGCCATCGACCTGGGCGAGGCGATTTTCACTGTTGACAAACGATGGGTGGACTCGGAGGGAAATACGCCCCTGTTGATTTTTTTCGGCGATAGCCAACAGTTTAAGCATATAACCCATTTCGCCGCCGAACTGGACGTCAGTTTTTGAGACGTGCTGGATTCCTTCGACGTAAATATCGTCGAGGGAGATTTGGCAGCCGAAGGCGATGGAGGCAAGGATAGCGAGTTTGTGTGCGCTGTCGCCGCCTGAGATATCAATGATGGGGTCGGCTTCGGCGTAGCCCCTTTGCTGGGCCTGGGCCAGCGCCTCGGCGAATTCCTCGGCGTTGGAGGTCATTTTCGAGAGGATGTAGTTGCAGGTGCCGTTGACAATGCCGTAGATTGCCGAGATATCGTTGGCGGCGAGGCCGGTCCGTATGCCTGAAATAATGGGAATGCCGCCGGCACAGCTTGCCTCGAACGCAATGCAGCGGTCTGCCTTTTCGGCGGCGGCGTAAAGCTCGATACCGTGTTTTGCCAGAAGGGCTTTATTTGCGGTAACGACGTCTTTGCCGGCCGCCAGCAGCTTCAATTGAATTTCTTTTGCGATTCCTGTGCCGCCGACAAGCTCGATACCGATTTGAATGGATTTGTCGCTGAGAAGCTTGTTGAGGTCGTTAGTGAGGATTCCCTGCGGCAATTGAACCGGCCTTTCCCTTTTGAGGTCGCTATCGACGACGCAGGCCAGCTGGAGGCGCAGGCCGGTCTTGTCGGCGAGCCGGTCGGCGTCTTCCAGTATAATTTTAGCGACGCCGGAGCCAACGGTGCCGAACCCGACGAGACCGATTTTTACAATCTTTTCCTGCATATTGCGTTTTCCCGTCAAAACGAGTAGTTTAGGAATTCCGTATTGGTTAGTCAATAAGGAAGAAAATCAAATGACGGGCAAGGAATTTGTAAGGCGGCTGGCAAACGGGAAATCCGATATTATCGAGGTATTCCTGGACATTCTTTCAAAGACGGGTTCTCGGTATTGCCTGATAGGCGGGCTTGCCGTGAACGCATACGTTGAGCCGGTAGTGAGCTTGGATATGGACGTTGTTGCGGCTTCAGAAAACATCAGTGCGATATGCAAGTCGGCCAAAGAACGCGGCCTGAAAGTTGAGAAATTCGAACATAGCGTGAACATCAGCGGCGCCGACTCCGACATAAGAATTCAGCTTCAGGAAGACCCGCGATATCAGGAGTTTATCCATAATGCCAAGGACGGCAACGTCCTGGGCTATAGAATGAGGGTCGCGAAAGTCGAGAACGTTTTAAGGGGCAAAATTTGGGCGTATATGGACGAATCGAGGCGAAAAAGCAAAAGGCAGAAGGATTTGGCGGATATTTTTCGCATTGTCGAAAAGTTCCCGAAGTTAGCGGAGGCACTGCCGAAGAGTATTCGTAAAGAGCTGGAAAAATAAACAGAGGAAGGGGTAATGAAATGCCGGTGCATCGATTTTATTGTAGGCCGATAAAAGAGTTGAAGACGGAATTAGCCGGGACGGAGGCGCATCACCTGATTTCGGTCCTGCGGCTCAAGGCGGGGGAAAAAGTCGAGGTTTTCGACGGGGAAGGAACGGTGGCGGAGGCGGCGATTGGCGGGATTAAAAAACGCGAGGTTGAACTGCGAATCGAGCAGATTAAGCGATACCCGCCGAGGACAACGGGGCGAATAATCATTGCGCCGGGTATCGCCAAGGGGCGGCGTTTTGACTGGCTGATTGAGAAATGCACGGAATTGAGGACCGACCGGATTTGCCCGGTCATATTCGAGCGAAGCATAAAGCAGGCGTCGAATCCGAAAATTCTGGAAAGATGGCAGAACTTAGTCATATCAGCGGCCAAACAGAGCAGGAGGATATTTTTAACGAAAATCGACGCGCCGAGGCCGCTTGGCGAGGTTATGAAAACGCTGAAAAAGGAATACCCGAAACTGCAAATCATCGTCGGCGGACTGTCACCGGAGGCGTTTTCTTTGACGGGGCAGTTAATCGGCTCGGCTGATGTGGCGGCCTTTATCGGGCCGGAAGGGGGCTTTACGGAAAATGAGACGGAATTATTGAAGAACGAAGGGGCAAAATTCGTCCGCCTGACCGATACGGTTTTACGGACAGAGACGGCAGCGCTGGCGTTCGCGTCGGTCCTTTGCGCATTGCGAGACATAGCTAAGGAATCACCATAACGAGAAGAACTAATTATGCCCCGGATAAAAGAGGAAATCCTGTTTGAATGGATTAGACCAAGAGAGATATCGATACAGTTTGCTCGATTTATGAATAAAACCGGAATCAAAGATTTGCCTCGCAGCGTTACTATCATCACCGTAATATTAGCTGTTTTATATTTTATCTTTGATTATCTTATACCACCGGGAGTTCTTCCCAAAATGCCAAAGGCGTTTTTCTTGGTATGGCTCGTTGGTGTCGGAATTCTGCTGTTTTTCTATTTTATAGGCCCTTGGGTGAAAGTTCTCGACCGTCCTCGGTATCGTATTACTAATGAGTATGTTAAGATAATTTTTGGTGACAATCGGAAGATACATAAATGGTCAAATTTGAAAGGATATGTATTATCTGATTCCGAGAGTGTTCCCAATCAAAAAGTTGTTTATTTACTTACAGAAAACAAACCTGTAATACTCCAACTCCCCAAGAACGAAATGGCCGAACAAATCCGTAAATATATTGCAGAAAGGTTGCCTCCATTTCAGAACATCCCTGAGATTCATAAGCCAGTGCCTTTTACCTTTTTTGAGAAACTCGCACTTATTCTTTCTACGTTTGTTTACTCAGTTGGTTTTGCGTTGTATATTGTGTTCGGTCCTAGGTATTCTTTTGGGAAAAAAGATTGGATGCCTGCCTTATTAGTAGCTGTAGTCTTGTTTTTGGGACCAGGTACCATATGTTCACTTAGTATGTTTGGGAGAGATTTTTTTAAGCATAAACACTTAAAAGGTTGTGCTATTTTCTGTAATCTGGTAGCTCTTCATCTTTTGTTGTTATTTTTTATTATTTTAGAACTTTATAAACTGCGTAGAGAGGCCGGTGTATGGTGATTGTACAATTTAGGTTTTGCCTAACTTATAAATTTAAAGGATTGATTTAGGAGATTTATTTATGCAAAATACACTGCTTGATAAGGCGGAATATAAAGTTGTAAAGACGGGTTTGGGGACGTGGCGGAGCTTCGGCTATCAGAACGGGACGAGCTTTCACGAGTTCAAGTCCAACGCGACGTGGCTTGGCCTGCCCTTGATTCATTATACATACGGCAGAAGCCCTGAAACGGGCAGGCGCGTATGCGCCAAAGGGGTAATCGCAGTGGGCCGGCTGGCGATGGGGATAATCGCCATAGGGCACGCGTCGATGGGGGTAATCGCGATAGGGCAATTAGCAATCGGGTTTTTGTTCGGCCTGGGGCAGCTTTCAACGGGCATCGCGGCTGTCGCGCAGGCGGCAATTGGTGTCTATTTCGGATTAGGACAACTGGCGACGGGATACATAGCTATTGGACAAATCGCGTTGGGCAAATACGTTTTGGCGCAGTTGGGCGTCGGAACGCACGTTTTGTCGGCGGCGCGAAAAGACCCGCAGGCGATTGAGTTTTTCAAAACGCTGCCGATACTTAGAAATATCCTGCATTGAGGAAAATCGAATGCCGGAGACGTATGACGTTGTGATAATCGGTTCGGGGCCGGGGGGGTATTTCACGGCAATTCGCTGTGCGCAAAAGGGATTGTCAACAGCAATAGTCGAAAAAGGGGAAATCGGGGGCGTTTGCCTCAATCGCGGCTGTATTCCGTCGAAAACACTTCTGGCGTCGGCTGAGACGTTTTTGAAAGTCAAAAACGCGGACGCTTTAGGTATTGACGTTGCGGGGGTGTCGCCCAACTGGGTGAAAATTCAGCGGCGAAAGGAGTCGATAGTGGCGGGGTTTCGCAAGGGATTGGCGGGCCTTATCGGGGCCAATAAAATTAAAATTTTCGAGGGTGTCGGAACCTGCGCATCCGCCAAAACGGTGGTTATCGAAAATTCAAAGGGGCAAAACGAAATTAACGCAGGCAAAGCGGTTGTCATAGCGACCGGCTCGGTTCCCGTTGAAATACCGGCGTTCGCTTTCGACGGAGAGATTATTATCAGCAGCACTGAGGCGCTTAATCTGCCAGACATACCGGCATCAATGGTTGTCGTGGGTGGCGGAATCATTGGCTGTGAGCTTGCGTGCGTTTACTCTGGCGTTGGGGCGAAAGTAACAATCGTCGAGGCGCTCGAACACATAATCAATACTGAGGATTCCTGGGTCGGCCAACTGATGGAAAGGGAATTGAGGAGACACGGAATCGAAATACTGGCAGGGCAAAAGGTTACAGCGGTTGAGAAGGCGGGTAATTCGGCCAAGGTGGTTTTGCAATCGGGAAGGCATATCGATGCGGAAAAGGTCTTAGTGGCCGTGGGGAGAAAAGCGACCTGCGACAAAAAGACAATCGACAATCTGAAACTGCATACCAGCGGGCCTGCGATAAAAGTTGATGATAAAATGCGGACGAACGTCGAGGGCGTTTACGCATTAGGCGACGTCGTCGGCACGACGTATCTGGCGCACGGGGCGTTCGCTGAGGCGGAAGTCGTAGCGGAAAATATCGCGGGGGGCAACGCTCGAATCGGCGATTACTCGCTGATACCGAGGGCCGTTTATACGTTCCCGGAAATCGCATCGGTCGGCAAAAACGAGCAGGCCTGCGCAAAGGCGGGACTCCACGTAACTATCGGCAGGGGGTTCTTCAAGGCCAATGGTCGAAGCGTAGCGCATAATGAGACGACGGGCGAAATAAGGGTCGTCCGTGAAAAGGCGACAGACAAAATTTTAGGCGTAACAATGGTCGGGGCAAATGTTACCGAGCTTATTGCCGGGGCACGGCTGCTCATCGGCTCAACGGAAAAATTCAACGACGTCAGTTTTCCTCATCCGACCGTGTCGGAGGCGCTAAAAGAGGCGTGGGAGGACGCCTTTGGTCTAAGCGTTCATCAGCCGCCGAGAAAATCCTCATAATATAATCCTCAAAACAGACGACTGTCCCTAATTTGATTGACATTTTGCGGTTTTAAGGTTACACTCTTTATAAATTAAGAGGATAATTCTGTAACGCTTTTGCTTCTACGAGGCGGGAAAAATGCGTTTGCGGATTAAAATGAACTGCCGGATGAAGACAACCGGAGAGGTTCTATCGTGATTAGCTTTGACTGTCCTCACTGCGGTCAAAAGGTTAACGCCAAAGACATTTACGCCGGCAGGGAAATTCACTGCCCGAAATGCCGGCAGATGATTCGTATTCCCTCGCCCGCCCCCGGTAAGGCGGCAAGCCCCGCCCGGGCGCCCTCAAACGCTCAATCAAACATAATCAAGATTCGCTGTCCCGGCTGCAACCAGAAAATCGGGGTAAGCAAAAATTACGCGGGAAAGACCGTAAAATGCGCCAAGTGCGGGACACTAATGCAGGTTCCCACGCCGAAAGGCAGCAACGCGGCCCCGCAGCCAAAAACATCAAGCCCTATTGACCAGGAGCTGGATTTTGACGCGCTTTTATCGCCTAAGGAAACAAAGACGTCGCCCGACGACGAAGCGGACATAAATGAAATGTTAGGCGGCGCACTACTCAAGGATGAATCGGTCGGCGGGCTGTTAAACCTGCCGGCGGATGAGGTTCGACAAAGTCCACCGCAGGATGAGCCGCTCCATCTGGCACCAACGCCGGAGCAGGAAAAGCCGATTGCCAGGGTAAGGTGTCCCAAGTGCGGTGAAATGAATCCGCCTGAGGCGGGGGTTTGCCTGATATGCTCTAACGAGCTTCCGGCCGGCACGGGAACGGCTCAACGCCGCGGGCCGACAAATATAGGACGCGAGCTGGTCATTGGAAGTATCTGCGCGTTGATTTATGCGGCGTTTATGGGCTACGTTATTTTTACTTTTTTCAGCGTTTTCAAGCAAATGAGCTCTAAAAACGGCCCGCTTACCGAAAGGGCAAAACAAACCGCCGAGTTTTATACAGAAAGCTTGAAAGCCGGCGACACCGCAGGAGCCAAAAAACTCCTGATACCGAGTTTGCAGACAAGCGTTACAACCGAACAAATGGACTCTATGACCGGTTTATTTAAAGATAAAAACGTTGCTGTGAAATTCATACGAACGAATTACGAGCCAAACACCCAGGGCGACAGATATTACCTGTACTACATGGTTCGAGCCGGTAAAAAAACTTTTCGACCGCTCATACTGTCTATAAGCGAGGTCGATAATGAGCTCAAAATCGACTGCGTCGCTACAGAGGACGATGCCGGGGGCTCAGTTACGATAGGGCCGAGGAGCGCTCGGGAATTGTCGGAAGCAGTTTTGCTGCCTCTGGAGGAGGGACTGACGGGATTCTTACCTGCTTTGGCAAAAAGCTGCTGCGCTATTGTGATTGCCTGGGGCGTCCTGCTGATAATAATGATTGCTTCAATGTGGGTGGTTTTCGACAAGGCAGGGCAGCCCGGCTGGGCGGCGATTGTTCCATTCTATAATATGTGGGTCCTGGCGGAAGTCGGCGAGCAGCCCGGATGGGTAGGTCTTGCCTCCTGCTTAGTCGGCTTCATACCGTATGTCGGTCCACTCATAGGTTTTGGACTGTCAATTTTTATATGCATCAACGTCGCAAAGGCGTTCGAGCGCAGCGTTCTTTTCGGTCTGGGGCTTGCTTTTCTACCGCTTGTTTTCTACCCTGTCCTGGCCTTCGGCAGCGATTAAATGAAGAATCGTCGCCGTGCCGGCGACGGCTAAACCATTGAGTCGCCGGCGCTATCCGCGTATAATGACGGCCGGTCTTAGATAAAGGTGCAAGATGATTGAAACAAGGATGTCCAAACCGCTCATTTTTATGCTGCCGCTTTTGCTTGCCGGGTGCGCAGACAACAAATATGTGCTGACAACCGACCGGCTATGCACGCCGACCACGTCAAAACAGGCGATTATGACAGCCGCCGAAAGGGTGCTCGCTGAAATGCACTTTACAGTCAAAAAGTCAGACACCGAAGCCGGTCTGATAAGGACCTACCCGCTGCCGGGGTCGCAATCGTTTGAGTTCTGGCGAAGCGACAGCGTCGGCTCATTCAATCAGGCCGAAGCCGACCTTCACAGCATTCGAAGAACCGTGGAAATGAACATAACCGAGCAGGCGGGCGAACTTTGTATCAACTGCACGGCATCCACTCAACGATTGAGTATCGACGACGATTCACAGGGCAGCGCGTCGAACGTTGAAATACGACGTTCCATTCAGAGAGTCCGCGACAGCCATCGGCAAAAAACAAATATAACGTGGACGGGCCTCGGCAGGGACGCTCAGCTCGAAACAGAAATCATCAAACGCATACAAAAAAAGCTCGCCGCAGGAAAAAGGAATTAATCAAATGAGGATATTAGTCGCCGGCGGAGCCGGATACATAGGCAGCAATATGACGGCGATGCTGGCCGACGAAGGTCATCAGCCGGTCGTTTACGATAATCTCAGCAAAGGCCACAAGGCCGCAATCGAGGGATTCGAGTTTGTCAAAGGCGACCTGGACGATTTTGATTTGTTAGCCGCGACGCTGAAAAAATACGAAATCGAGACCGTAATGCACTTCGGCGCGTTTATCGAGGCGGGCGAATCCGTAACCGAGCCGCTTAAATACTACCGAAACAACGTCTCAAATACACAAACGCTGTTGAGCGCGATGGAGAAGGCGGGCGTCGGCAAATTCGTTTTCAGCAGCTCCGCCGCGGTTTACGGAATACCGGACAAGTCGCCTGTTACCGAGCAGACGCCGAAAAATCCAGTCAATCCTTATGGCGAGACAAAATTGGCGGTCGAAAGAATGTGCCACCATCAGGCCGTCGCGGGCAAGCTCAATTACGCGGCGCTACGATATTTCAACGCCTGCGGGGCAGGTCGCAGCTCGACGCTCGGTGAAGACCACCGACCGGAATCGCATCTTATACCGCTGACAATTTTCGCCGCGACGGGCAAAACCTATGAAATCAAAATATTCGGGACCGACTACCCCACACCGGACGGGACCTGTATCCGCGATTACATACACATAGAAGACCTGTGCCTGGCCCACCTGCTGGCAATGAAAAAACTTGATAAGGGGTCCGAGCTGATTTACAACCTCGGGATAGGCAAAGGTCATTCCGTTCGCGAGGTAATTGATACCGTTAAGAAGGCGTCAGGTAAAAGCTTCAAAGTCATTGAGACACAGCGCAGGCCGGGGGACCCGCCGGTGCTTGTCTGCGACGCGACAAAAGCCAAAAAGGAGCTTGGCTGGCAGCCGAAATGGACATCGCTGGAAAAAATCGTCGAGTCCGCCTGGAAATGGCACAGCAGATACCCAAATGGATATGAGGACTAAAAATGAGGTGCGCATGTGAAGAAGATAAGGCAAAACGTAATTCGTTTCCTTAGAAAATACCAGATGGACTACCTCGACATCGAGATGGACGCGACGGTAGATGCGTTTCTTTCAGAAATGCAGCGGGGCCTGGCGGGTCGTAAAAGCACGCTCGATATGATACCGACTTATATCGAGGTCGGGGCCGATATTCCAGCAAACAAGCGGGTAATCGCCATTGACGCCGGCGGGACAAACTTCAGGGTCGCAACCGTCTATTTCGATGACCAGAAAAAAGCGGTGATGGAAAACCTGCGTTTATACAAAATGCCGGGCCTCAGGCAGGAAGTCGGAAAAGACGAATTCTTCAGGATTATGGCCGGCTGCCTCAAAGGCGTCGCCCACATTGCCGAGAACATAGGCTTTTGCTTTTCATACGCGGTCGAAATGTTCCCCAACAAAGACGGCCGACTGATTCGCTTCTCAAAAGAAGTCAAGGCCCAGGAGGTCGTCGGTCAGCTTATCGGCGAAAACCTGAACCGCGCTCTTGCGTCGATGGGACTCGGCGGCGATAAGCATATCGTCCTGCTAAACGATGCCGTCGCGACGCTGCTGGCGGGCGTTCGTTATAAAAACAAAACATACGACTCATATATCGGCTTTATTTTAGGCACGGGCACCAACGCCTGCTACGTCGAGAAAAACAGCCAATTAAAAAAGATAGAAGCTCTCGAACCATCGAAAAGCCAGATTATCAACACTGAATCCGGCAACTTCGGCCGCTGTCATCGAGGCAAAATCGATATCTCCTTCGACAAGTCCACCGCCAATCCCGGCGTTCACAAGTTCGAGAAGATGTTCTCAGGGGCGTATCTTGGCGGCCTTTACCTGCGAACAATCCAAAAGGCCTGTACCGAAAATATGTTTTCAACACACGTCGCCGGATCACTCTGGGAAATGTCCCGCCTTGAAACGAAAGATATGAGCGAATTTCTGCAATACCCTTACGGCGAAAATCTCCTTTCAAACGTGTGCAAACAGGGCAAAATCGAGGACACCCTCACCTTATATTATGCAGCAGACCGACTGACCGAGCGCGCCGCCAAACTGACCGCAATAAATCTTTCCGCTACGGCAATCAAGTCAGGCCAGGGCGCCGACCCTACCCGCCCAATCTGCATCGTGGCCGAAGGCACGACCTTTTACCAGATGAAAACGCTCAAATCCCGCATTGAGTTTTATCTCAAGCAATACCTCGAAAACAAGCTCGGTATTTATTACGAGATTATCAGCGTCGATAACGCAACTCTCATCGGCGCCGCAATAGCGGGATTGACAAATTGACCGAATTGCAGGAGAAAATATGCCAAAGAAACCATCCGGCAGTAAAAGCCAATCAACTCAGATTTATGAACTGAAAATTACATTACGCGGCAGTAAGCCCCCTATCTGGCGACGAGCCGCTGTCCCAAGCGATATGAGCCTCGGTAACCTTCACTACGCTGTCCAGATTGTTATGGGCTGGACCAACTCACACCTGCATCAGTTCATCGCCTCCGACCTATCCCGCAAAGAGTATCGCTCACTGGGCAAGCGCGGATATACGCATAACGAACGCTGTTTTAGTGACCCGCGATTTGAATTGGAAGATACAGGAAATGAGAACAAGGTAACGCTGAACGAATTGGCCCCGGCGGTCAAAGGTAAGTTCATTTATGAGTATGATTTTGGCGATGGCTGGGAGCATCTGATTGAGGTGGTAAAAATCAGCCCGCCAGCAGATAAAGTAAAATATCCGGTATGTCTTGCTGGCGAACTCGCCTGCCCGCCGGAGGACTGTGGCGGAATCTGGGGCTACTATGATATGCTCGAAGTCCTCAAAAATCCCAAACACAAGGATTACAAAGACATACGCGGATGGATGCCTCCCGGCTTTAAACCCGAACGTTTCAACCTCGAAGCTATCAATGCAGAACTCGCAACACTACGGGGCTGTCGCGCCCGAAAACCAGATAATTTTATATAATTAGGCGGCTTGCAAACAATAAGGAAAAGCAGTAATATATTGATATGGGCACGTTTTATATAAATTGCAAAGTTGAGAATCATACCGACCGCAAAAAATCCATCCAAATCGCTAAACTTCTGGTGGACACCGGCAGTGAGTACACCTGGATTCCCGCAGCGAAGCTGGAAAAAATCGGCGTTAATAGAGAAAAGAAAGATGTTCCCTTCATTATGGCCAACGGCGAATTAGTAACACGCAATCTTGGTTTTGCTATACTGCGAGTGGATGGGCGCTTTACCATAGATGAGGTGGTCTTTGCGGAAAATGGAGACCTCGCTCTGCTCGGAGCACGAACGCTCGAAGGTCTTAATCTCACGGTTGATTCAGCACGCAAAAAACTCGTCGCCGCAGGCCCGCTCCCCGCAGCATAAATTATTACTGCCGCAAACCATCCGGGAAGAATTAGATAGGTTGTAAACCAGAAACCAGAGTCACCATAGTGGAAATTCTGATAAAGAACAAGGTGGCTTATATGAAACCATGTAAGACAAAGTACGGTTTCTAATGATGCAATCAGAAGAATGGGTTTCACAAGAAGATGAAAAATGCCGAAACGAGAGAGTCGCTCGTCTTAATTGGCTTGCTTCAATCGCGCCACCAAATGAGGGATGGATTTTTCACGGTGCGTTAATTACCTATTATCTTTTTGAAGAAGCAAGATATTCTTATGTTTACGGACTGTTTTTTGCTACCATAGTTTTGGGATTTGCCTTCATTGAACACACTTTAGCATCTTTACTTTATGCTTCAGGTCGTAGTGACCTTGAAAGAGCCAATGTTTCGTTATTATTTAAAGAAGCATTGCGTCGTGGTTGGCTGACAAAAGAAGATTTCGACAAACTAAACCAAGCCAAAAAGATTCGCAATCCGGTCACTCATTTTAGAAAACCTCTCGATAAAGACACAATTGAGTTTCGTTCGGTCATCACCAATAAATCTCGATATTCTATCATCGAAAAGGATGCACGAAATGTGATGGAGGTAGTATTTCATCTGCTTAGCAAAATAGCTCCAAGTGACGGGACCGACGCGGATTGAGTATCAGATTGAGCCAACGCCATTTACACTATTACATCAGCAAAAGATATGGGCTAACTTTTTCCGCTTTTTGACAAAACCTCATTCATCGCCCCGGAGCGGAAGCCCTGTAAATCAATTGCGATATATTTGAAGCCGAGGGACTTTAGTTTTTTGATAATCTTCGAGCGGTTCGGCTGATTCATAATTTTTTTGAAATCCTGCGGGTGGACCTCGATTCGGGCAATCGTGTCGTGATGACGAACGCGAAATTCAACCAGGCCAAGCGAACACAGAAAATTCTCGGCCTGCTCAATTTGATTGAGTCGGTCTTCGTTAATCTCAAGGCCGTAGGCCAGCCGGGAGGCCAGGCACGGCGACGCGGGCACGTCGGCTGTCTCAAGTTTCAATTTCCTGCTAAGCGCTCGTATATCCTTTTTTGTCAATCCCGTCTCGGCTAAAGGTGAGCGGACGCCAAAAATCTTCATTGCCCGGTTGCCGGGACGAAAATCATCGAGGTCGTCGGCGTTTGCGCCGAATACGACGTGTTTCAAACCCTTTTTGCTCGCTATTTCCAAAAGCTCCTGACATAAATGGCTCTTGCAGTGGAAACACCTGTCCGCCTTATTGGCGACGAAATTGGGGTCTTTAAGCTCATCGGCGTCGATGATTATGAGGCGAACGCCGAAATACTTTGCGGTTTTTCTCGCCCTTTTCAAAACATTTCTCGGCTCGACAACGCCTGCACTGATACAGGCCAGCACGTTTCCTGCCCCCAGCGTATCGACAGCCACTTTGAGTAAAAACGTGCTATCCACCCCGCCAGAGTAGGCAACAACAACACTGCCAAACTCTTTTAAGATGCGTTTTAGTTTTTCAAGCTTTTTGCTTAAAGCGTTCGGCATTAGAGCATCTCGTCCAGAATTTCCGCTGCTGAAACGACGTATTTGGGGCAGACCTGTTCAAACAGGTTCTTCTTTCTGGCCTCTTCGAAACCCTGCGGGGTGCTGATATTGCAGCCGATGAGAGCGGTGCAGCCGATAGAGCCGTGGCGCGCCTTGAATTTCTTGGCGAATTCGTTTGTCATCTTGGCAACCTTCATTTTGGCTTCGATGTCGTCGGCCCTCGTCCTGCCGAATTTCAGGCCGATTACCATAAAGGCGCCCGTTACCGCCCCGCAGGTCTGGTCTAAGTGCATACCGCCTCCGAATCCACTGCTGACCTTGTATGCCAAATTTTTATCCAGGCCGAACTGCTCACAATAAGTCGAAAGCATCGCCATTGAACACGAAAATCCTTCTTTGAAAATCCCCGCCGCTTTATCCGCATTGCTCATATTTGACTCCTAATCATTACTTTATACATGCAACAAGACAAATTGTGCATCACCCTGTACAAAAACATAATAGCCGATGATGGGATTTGAACCCATAACCCCGGCTTTACGAAAGCCGTGCTCTACCGTTGAGCTACATCGGCAACAGACGTAAATCATACAGGCAAGGCCGAAAATTGTAAAGAAAATCAAGCATCCATAACTGTCCCGAAGATTGCGGGGGAATTTTCGGGGGTCGGCCGCATCGCCCGCTTCCTCAGATTACTTTTCGCAAATCGCCCGCCTCGCCCGACTCGCGGGCGAGTCGAGGCGGGCAGACGCCATCCCTGCCCCGCAGCTATTCCGACAAATAGCAATGTTCCAACGCCTTTGGCCAATTCTTAAAGCCGCGCATCGTCCTGGCTCTAATCTTATAATCCAGGCCAATGAGACGGTATGGCCGGCCATTTTTGGCTTCCCTGCCTGTTTTTTCCATTAAAATCGGCAAGGAAGCCCTTTTCTTTACACCATTCCCACGCTCTTTGGGACAGTT